>CAINRS010000059.1 GCA_903852755.1 uncultured Actinomycetes bacterium
CCACCGGCACGTCGTTGAGCAGCCGCTCCATGCGGGCCCGGTTGCGCTGGTAGGTCGACGAGGCCCGGAATCGGGAGAGGCTCTCGCCGAGCCGCGACGCCGTCGGTGCGTAGGACCGCCCGTTGTCGTTCAGCACGATGATCGCCCGGCGACCGCTGTTGCCCAGGTTGTTCAGGCCCTCGTAGGCCATGCCACCGGTCAGTGCGCCGTCGCCGATGACCGCCACGACGTGACGGTGGTCCTCGCCGCGCAGGTGGAACGCAGTGGCCATCCCGTGCGCGTAGGAGACGATGGTCGACGCGTGGCTGTTCTCGACCCAGTCGTGGTCCGACTCGGACCGGGACGGGTAGCCCGACATGCCGCCCTCCTGTCGGAGCGACTCGAAGTCGTCGGTCCGGCCGGTGATCAGCTTGTGGACGTACGCCTGGTGGCCGGTGTCCCACAGGATCACGTCCCGGGGCGAACGGAAGATCCGGTGCACGGCGAGGGTGAGCTCGACGACGCCGAGGTTCGACCCGAGGTGGCCACCGGTGGTGGTGACCTGGTCGACGATGCGGTCCCGGATCTCGGCGGCGAGCCAGGTCAGTTGTTGGTGGTCCAGCCGGTCCAGGTCGGCAGGGCCGCTGAGCTTCTCGAGCAGCATCTCGTGTGCGTCCTCCTGCGTGCGGTTCACCGTACTCCGGCCCGGGTCGGCCGTCAGGTCTCCCACGGCGTGCGTTCCGGAATCCTCCCGAAGGTCGGGCTCGGTGTCGCCGGGTGCGGCCTCGGGTGCCGACCTCGACGTCACCGGGGCAGGTGCCGGGCCGGCGGTGGAAGGTGGGTTCACGCCTCCGACTTCGACCCGGCGCCGCCCTGCGGATGCGCCCCGGATGTGGTGCGGACGGATGTCACTCGACGTGATCGGTGTTCACGCCGGGTTCGGTCCGGGGGGAGCACCCCGCCGTCGACCCAGGATGAACGCCGGGGCACCGGCCAGGCTGGCGACCACGAACACGAGGTACACGAGCAGGCCGAGGGCGATCGCCTGTTCGTCGGCGACACCGAGTGCCCCGAAGAACAGCACGAACGCCGCTTCCCGAACGCCGAGTCCGCCCAGGGTCAGGGGGAAGTTCTGGAGCACGGCGGTCGGGGGGAAGAAGGCCATGGCGGCGAGGATCGTCACCTGGTCCAACCCGAGCGCCCGTCCGCAGGCCCAGACCGAGACGCACTGCAGGAACTGGAACGCCAGACCTGCGAGCACCACCCGGACCACCACCGAGGGTCGGCGACGGACCGCGACCACACCCAGGTGCACTGCTCCGAGGTACCGCTGCCAGCCCACCCGGCCGACCAGCCGGCCAGCGCCCCTGGGGTGTCCCGCCGCCCAGAGGATCGACAGGAGGGCGACCAGCGTGACGACGTCCACGATCACGGCGACCGCCGTCGGTGCGCCGAGGTCGAGCAGGCCAGCCCCCAGGCCCAGGCCGATCGCGGACAGGAGCGGCAGGACGAACCAGCCGGTCAGCCGTTCCAGGCTGGTGGCGGCGAACGAGTCGGCGTGGTCCCCGACGTCGCCACCCTGGCGGATCACCCGCACGACGTCGCCACCGAACGACGTCGGCAGCGCGTTCGACACGAACTCCCCGGCGAGCAGGTGGCTCGTCAGACGGGGGTAGGGGAGGTGGATGCCGAGCGCGTCCGACACCTGGGCCCAGCGCAGCGACTGCAGCAGGTAGGCGACCACGTGGACGGCCACGGCGAGCAGCAGCCACCCGACCGCCGCCGAGGTGAGCACCGGGACCAGGTCGCCGAGCGAGACATCCGGCAGCCTCCAGAACAGGATCGACAGGAAGGCCACCGAGACGGCGACGCGGAGCGCGATGCGGCGCCAGTCGTTGGACGGGAGCCGACGGGGGAGGCTCTCCTCGTCGATCTCGGCGAGCGCCTCGGCACGTTCGTCAGGGTCTCCGCCCGGCACGACTGCGCCCGGGCCATCCGACGCGCCGTCGCTGTCCATGCCGGTCCGAGCCTACCGATCGCCGCTGCGGCCGCCGGCCGACGGGCGGTGCCGGTCGCTCAGCGGGCCTTGTCGAGGAACCGCTCGACGTCGACGACCACGCGGGTGACCTTGCCGGCGGAGACGAGCCCGCGGTCGTCCTTGGCCGAGACGTGGAACAGGAGCCGCCGCCCCTCGACCTTCTCGAGGGTGGCCTCGGCGGTGACCCGACCCCCCACGGCGGTCGGCGAGATGTGCTCGAGCTGCACCCGCATCCCGACCGTGCTCGTCCCGGGATCGAGCTCGCCGTCGAGCGCGGCCACCGCGGCCTCCTCCACCAGGGCGAGGATCCGGGGCGTGGCCAGGACCGGGACGTCGCCCGAGCGGAAGGCGATCGCCGTGTCGGCGTCGGTCACCGTCAGCTCGACGCTCGCGGACAGTCCGGTGCGGATCGGCACGAGGACTACGATAAGCACTCCCCACGCTCCGTCCGAATCGGTGGTCCCCGGTCGGACGTCGGGAGGACCGTCGGGATCGGCTCGGCGGCCAGGGTCGAGGAGGCCGTGGAGTGGTCGACGACGACGTCATCGAACGGGTGCTCACCGCAGGTCTCGCCCGCGGTGCGGACTTCGCCGAGGTCTTCGTCGAGGACCGTCGGTCGTCCTCGGCGCTCCTCGACGACCGCAAGGTCGAGGAACTGACCTCGGGACGGGACCGGGGTGCGGGAATCCGCGTGGTCTCGGGCACCACGACGGGATTCGCCCACACCTCGGACCTGAGCGAGGCCGGGCTGGTCGCTGCGGCCGAGGCGGCCGCAGCTGCGTCCCGAGCGGGTGGCGGTGGTGTGCGGACCGTGTCGCTCGAGCGGACGGTGACCCCGGCGCCCGTCGAGGTGCGCATCCCCCCGGGTGACGTCGCCAAGGGGCGCAAGGTGGAGCTCCTGCTCGCCGCCGACGAGGCCGCCCGGGGTGAAGGCCGGTCCATCACCCAGGTGTCGGCGCGCTACGGCGACACCCACCGGACGATCCTGGTGGCCAACAGCGACGGCGTCCTCGCCGGTGACGACCAGGTCCGCACGCTCTTCTCGGTCTCGTGCGTGGCGTCGGGGGACGCCGGGATGCAGACCGGTCGTGAGTCGATCGGTCGGACCGTCGGCTTCGAACTCTTCGACGAGTTCGACGTCGGCGACCTGGCGTCACGCGCTGCCGGACGGGCGATCACCAAGCTGGCCGCGCGACCGGCGCCGTCGGGGGAGATGACCGTGGTGATCGGCCCCGGCGGCGGGGGCGTCATGTTCCACGAGGCCTGCGGTCACGGCCTCGAGGCGGACCTGGTCGCCAAGGGGGCGTCGGTCTTCGCCGGCAGGGTCGGGGAGCAGGTCGCCAGCCCGCTCGTGACCCTGGTCGACGACGGGACGATGGGTGGCGAGTGGGGGTGTTTCGCCGTCGACGACGAGGGGCGACCCGCCCAGCGCAACGTGCTGATCCGTGACGGCGTGCTCGAGGACTACATGTGGGACGGCCTGCGGGCCCGGGCCGAGGGACGTGCGTCCTCCGGGAACGGCCGTCGGCAGAGCTACCAGCACCTGCCGATGGTCCGCATGACCAACACCTACCTGATCGGTGGCGCGACCGACCCCGAGGCGATCCTCGCCGACACCGGTTCCGGTGTGTACGTGGCGCACCTCGGCGGCGGGCAGGTCAACACGGCCAACGGGGACTTCGTGTTCGGCATGACCGAGGCCTACCTGATCGAGGACGGCAGGATCACCGAGCCGCTCCGGGAGGGCAACCTGATCGGCAACGGTCCGGCGGTGCTCCAGGCCATCGACGCCGTCGGTGACGACTTCGCCATGGGGTCGCCCGGGACCTGTGGCAAGGACGGCCAGGGCGTGCCGGTCGGCGACGGCGTGCCGACGCTGCGGGTGGTGAGCGGACTCACCATCGGTGGCACCGCCACCTGAGCCGCACCCGGCTCGGACCCGTCGGTCCGCTCGCGGTCGTCTTTCCTCGGCCTCGTCTGTCCTCGGACGGTCCGCCGCGCCGGGGTCGTCCCCCGGACGCGGCCGGGCCCCCGCCGGAGCGGGGGCCCGGGCTGCAGCGAGTGGCTGCGGTGACGCTGTGGGACGTCAGTTGTCGCCGGGGGTGTCCGGCATCATGTCGTCCATGTTGTCGGGCATCATCTCGTCCACGCTCCCGGCGGCACCGCCCGTGGCGATCGAACCGAGCTGCTGGAGCGAGTCGGTGGCCTTCTGGCTGCACTCCTGGACCGTGGTCGACAGCGACGGGTCGTCGATGAGCGCGGTCACGAGTCCGGCCGCATCCTTGGCGAGCTGCTGCGCCTCCTCCGACAGCTGCTGCGAGCTGGCGGCGTCCTTGTTCTTGACGGCCTCCTCGACGCTGGTGGCGAGCTGCTCGACCTGGTTGCAGTAGGCGTCGACCTCGGCGTTCCCGGAGTTGGTCGACCCGCCGGACTCGGTGCCCCCGGACTCGGTGCCTCCGGACTCGGTGCCTCCGGACTCGGCTGCGGCCGTCGTGGGCGACCCGCTCTCGGAGGAGTCGCTGCCGCCGCAGCCGACGGCGAACCCGGCGGTCAGGGTGACTGCTGCGAGCAGTGCGAGGAACTTCTTCATGGCTGGTGCCTCTCTGATCTGGTGGAAGGTGGTGGACCCGCACCGACGTGGGGACCGGGGTCGGCACGACGGACGAGCGGGAACCCCATCGTTCTAGCCGCCGGGCCGGGCGTGGTGGCGCACCTCCGCTCCGACGGAGCAGCCACGTCGGCTGTGGCAGGCTGACGGACGTGACACCCGAGGACCTCGCGTCGGTCGGCGACCGGATCGTCGAGCAGGCCGGTCCCGGTGAGCAGGTCGAGGCGGTGCTCACGTGGTCGGCCGACACCGAGGTCCGTGTCCACCAGGGAGAGGTCGAGCACTACGTGGCCTCGTCCGCGGTCGGTGTCGGTGTCCGGGTCGTCCGTGACGGCCGACAGGGCCTGTCGTGGTCCGGGGTGCTCGACGACGACGCCCTGACGGCCTGTCTCGCCGAGGCCAGGGACAACGCCACGTTCGGGTCGGTCGACGAGTTCGCCGGACTGGCGGTGCCCGATGGCGTCGAGGTGCCGACCCTCGAGCTGTACGACGACCGGATCGAGTCGGTCACCGCCGAGCAGCGCATCGCCCTGGCCACGGAGCTCGAGCACGCAGTGCTCGCTGCGGACCCTCGGATGGTCGGTGTGGAGGCCGCCGACTACGCGGACACCCGCTCCGTCGTCGCCATCGTGTCGTCGACCGGCATCCGGAGGACCTCGACGGAGTCGTCGGCCTACGTGGGGACGTGGGCCCTCGCGGACGACGACGGCGACGTCACCACCGGATTCGGCTACTCGGTCGCCCGGGCGGCGGCCGGACTCGACCCGATGGTCGCCGCACGTGACGCCGTCGCCCGCTGCGTCGCCCAGTTCGGCGCCCGCAAGGTCGCCGGTGGCCGGTCCACGGTGGTGTTCGACCCGTACGTGACGTCACAGTTCCTCGGTGTGGTCGCCGAACTGTTGTCGGGTGAGGCGGCCATCCGCGGGCGGACGCCGTTCGTCGACCGGATCGGCGAGCTCGTGGCCGCGCCCTCGGTCACCATCTGCGACGACCCGCTCGACGTCCTGGCGCCGACCGCCTCCGACATCGACGGCGAGGGCCTGGCGTGTCGACCGGTCCCGCTCGTCAGCGACGGCGTGCTCGACGGGTTCCTCCACAACGCCTACACGGCGAGGGTCGCCGGCGTGGACTCGACGGCGTCGGCGAGTCGCGGGAGCCACCGCGCCGGTCCGGGAGTCGGTCCCCGGTCGCTCCGCCTCGCCCCCGGTTCCGGCGGCCTCACCGACGTGGTGGCCCGGGTGGGCGACGGCGTCCTCGTTCGAGAGATTGCCGGGCTCCACTCGGGGGTCAACCCGACCTCGGGTGACCTGTCGGTCGGGTTCGACGGACAGCTCATCCGCGGCGGGGTCCTCGGGGAGCCGGTCCGGGAGATGACCATCGCCTCCACCATCCCGCGGATGCTGCTCGACGTCGTCGAGATCGGTGACGACCTCGAACGCTTCCCCTGGGAGGCGACGGGACTCACCCTGGCGATCGCCGACGTGACGGTGTCCGGCTCGTGACGCAGGTCGACGCAGGGGCCGCCGAACGGGAGCTCCTCGACCTGGCCCGCTCCCTACGGGACCGGGCACGGCCCGGTGAGTCCGTTGAGGTCGTGCTGGCACAGGGCCGGAGCACCTCGGTCAAGGTCTTCGGTGCATCGGTCGAGTCGCTCACGGTGGCCGGCGGCGCCGGCGCCGGCATCCGGGTGCTCGTCGGTGGGCGACAGGGGTTCGCGCACTGCGGTTCGCTCGAGCCGGACGTGCTCGACCGGACCCTCACCGACGCACGTGACAACGCCGAGTTCGCCGAACCCGACGAGTGGAACGGGCTCGCCCGACCCGATGGTGTCGAACCGGTCGAGGTGGACTCGTGGAGCGAGCAGGTCCTGGCCACGTCGACGGACCGCAAGGTCGAGCTCGCACTCGACCTGGAGCACCGGGTCACCTCGGTGGACGAACGGGTGACGTCGGCCAGGGTGACCTCGTACTCCGACGGGTGGTCCGTCCAGGCCCTCGCCAGCACCGAGGGAGTCGAGGTGGTCGCCCGGGGTGCGTCGTGCGGCATCTCGACCCAACCGCTCGCCCGGGCCGGGGACGAGACGCAGATCGGCTGGGGCAGCGATGCCGGGCGGGACCCGGACTCGCTCGACCTCGACCGGGTCGTCAGCGAGGCGGTCGAGCGCGCCACCCGGCTGCTCGGCGCCACCAAGCCGGCGTCGTCGCGACGGACGATCCTGCTCGAGCCCCGTCTGGCCGCCACCCTGCTCGGTGTCGTCAGCGGGATGCTCTGCGGAGACCGGGTCGTGAAGGGTCGGAGCCCGTTCGCCGACCGGGTCGGCGAGCAGGTCGCCGCCCCGGTCCTGACCCTCACCGACGACCCGACCCGGACCGAGTCGCTCGCCGCTGACAGCCACGACGGTGAGGGGCTCGCATGCCGTCCGAACCCGCTCGTCGTCGACGGGGTCCTCGACCGCTTCCTGCACGACTCGTACTCGGGTCGCCGGTCCGGGTCGGCGTCGACCGCCTCCGCGATCAGGGGCACCAGGTCGCTGCCGGGGGTGGGTGCACAGCTGCTCGTCGTCGAACCCGGCGAACGATCGTTCGAGGAGCTGGTCACGTCGATCGACCACGGCCTGTACGTCACGTCGTTCAGTGGCCTCCACTCGGGCATCAACGCGACCTCCGGCGACTTCTCGGTCGGTGCCGAGGGGCTGCTCATCGAGCACGGTGCGCTCTCGGCACCGGTCCGCGAGGTGACGGTGGCGTCGACGATCCAGCGGCTCCTGCTCGACATCGTCGAGGTCGGCGGCGACTTCGAGTGGCTCACCTCGGGCGATGGGTCGTGTTCGCTCGTGATCGGGGACGTCTCGGTCTCGGGCACCTGAGTCCCGGGCGTGGTGGCCCCGTGGCCCGGACGCGTCGACGGGCGTCAGCCCCCGGGGACCCGCAGGACCAGGCCGAGCGGCTCGCCCAGCGCGAGGGCCGCGACCCGGGCGGAGTCGGCGCCGTCGACCGCGAGCGTCACGGCGACGGGCTCGACCACCAGGACCTCGGCGTCGGTGGTCACGACGGCGCTCGCTCCGTCTCGACCACCGCGGACGACGTCGACCCGGTCGCCGACGCGGACGGCCGGGGTCCCGGCCGCGACGGGCACCACGACTCCGGCCCGACCGGCATCGAGCCGGGACGAGGCGGCTCCGTCGTCCGGGTCGCCGACGTCCCGGCGTCCGAGGATCCGGCCGCGTTCGATCGGTCGGACGGCACGCAGTCCGGGGGTCACCTCGAGCAGGGGATCCGCCGGGACCAGTCCGACCGGGGCGGCGTGGACCCGCGCCGACCCGGCGTCGACCGGGTCGCCGATCTCCAGTGGGCGGTCGGCGACGACCACGTGGACGCTGGAGCCCCACGCCTGTTGGACGGCGACGGCGCGCTGCCAGTGCCAGTGGGTGGCTCCGCCTGCCGAGACGGCGAGCACGACGGCACCCAGACGGAGTCGCGCCGCGCGGCGGACCGCCCTCGACGAGCGGAGCCGACGGAGCGTCCTGCCCGTCGGTGCTCCTCGCTGGCCACGGCCGGGGCGGGCGGACCGGCGGCGCCGCACCGTGGGGTGCCCGTCCGGTGGTCGGGAGGCCCCGCTGCGTTCGGTGTCCCAGGTGCCCATCGCGTCGTCTCCGAACGGGGCGGCTGCGCCGGTGGGCGGCCCCGCGAGGTCGGGGAGGTCCGCAGTGCGTGCGGACGACGCAGGTCGAGGGAGCAGGTGGTCGGGCGTGGCGAGCCGCGGTGGCGGCTCAGGAACCCGGGTCCTGCCCGGTCGGTTCGACGACCAGCTCCGGTCGGGCGAACCGCTCCTCCGCCGGCACACCGTCGGTGGGCAGGGTCAGGATCTCGACCCCGTCGGTGGTGACGAGCACCGTGTGCTCGAACTGCGCCGAACGCTGGAGATCGCGGGTGACCACCGTCCAGCCGTCGTCCCACATCTCGAGGGTCCGGGCGCCGACGTTCACCATCGGCTCGATGGTGAACGTCATCCCGGGGAGCAGGACCGTGTCGTTGCGTGGGTCGTAGTAGTGCGGGATCTGCAGTGAGGTGTGGAACTGGTCGCCGATGCCGTGGCCGATGAACTCCCGCACGATGCTGAAGCCCCGCGGGAGCGCGACCGCCTCGATCGCCCGGCCGATCTCGAAGATCCGGGCACCGGGCCGCACCACGTCGATCCCGGCGCGCATCGCTGCACGCGTGGTCGCCACGAGCTCGGCGGACCGGTCGTCCACCTCGCCGACCAGGAACGTGGCCGAGGTGTCACCGTGGACTCCCTCGATGTAGGCGGTGACGTCCAGGTTGACGATGTCTCCCTCGACCAGTCGGCGGGAGTCGGGGATGCCGTGACAGATGACCTCGTTCACCGACGAGCACAGCGACTTGGGGTAGCCGCGGTAGTTGAGCGTCGAGGGGTAGGCACCTGCAGCGACCATGGCCTCGTGGCCGATCTCGTCGAGCTCGTCGGTGGTGATGCCGGGTCGCACGGCGGCGCCCACCGTGACGAGTGCGTCTGCGGCCACGCGGCCGGCGACGCGCATGGCCTCGATCTCGTCGGCCGTCCGCACCGCCCGGGCAGCTCGGTCCGACGGTTCGCCGGTGGCCGCGTAGTCGGGTCGACGGATGCCCGGAGCGACCGGGCGCAGGGGGCTCACCAGTCCGGGCAGCACCGGATCCGACGGAGGTGGGGGCAGGGTGCTGCGACGCTTCCGGCGGGCCATCGCCCCATGGTACGTGGGGTCGCCGGCTCCCGTGGAGACGGGAACCGGGCCGTGGAGCCCGATCAGGTGGTCGAGTCAGGTGGTCGAGCTGCCGGAGGTAGTGCCGGAACCGGTGCCTCCCGACCCGGAACTCCCCGAACCGGTGCCACCGGAGCCCGAGGTCCCCGACGTCGAGGACCCGGAGTCGGATGATCCGGAACCGGCCGCACCACCGCTCGAGGAATCCGGCGAACCGGAGCCTGCGGAGTCGCCGCCGGAGGAGCCCGTCGAGCCGGCCCCGGAGGTGGTCGAGCTGCTCGGGGTCGAGCTGCCCGAGGACCGGCTGTCGTTCTTGTAGAAGCCCGATCCTTTGAACGAGATGCCGACCGGTGAGAACACCTTGCGCACCTCGGCGCTCCCGCACGACGGGCACGCCGCCGGCGGGTCGTCGTCGAACCCGAGCTGCTCCTCGAAGACGTGTCCGCAGTCCCGGCACTTGAACTCGTAGAGGGGCACGTGGGTGATCTCCTGTCCTCGCTGCGTCCTGCGGCGCCGGTCCGGTTCGACCGACGGCTCAGCCCGTCGATCGTACTGCGGAGCGTCCCCGACACGATCCCGCAGGTCCGTCGGCGGTTCCGTCTCCGCTCGGGCAGCTTCACCCAGACCGGCTCCCGGGACCCAACGGGTAGGCTGCTCAGGGCAACGGGGGGTTGCCGTCCACGAGGAGGGTGAGGTCTCCCGGAGCGAGGTGCAGTCCAGTCGACTCCGGGGAGTCGTGGCCGAAGGAATCGAGGGGCGCCAGTGAGCTCAGTGAAGAAGGCAGTGATCCCGGCCGCCGGTCTCGGCACCAGGTTCCTCCCGGCGACCAAGGCCCAGCCGAAGGAGATGCTGCCCGTCGTCGACAAGCCGGCGATCCAGTACGTCGTCGAGGAGGCGGTCGCCGCAGGGATCGATGACATCCTCATCATCACGGGTCGCAACAAGCGTTCGCTCGAGGACCACTTCGACCGGAACTTCGAACTCGAGTACCAACTCCGGTCCAAGGGCAAGACGGGAGACCTGGCGGACGTCGTCGAGCTCGCTGAGCTCGCCGACATCCACTTCGTTCGACAGGGCGAACCGCTGGGGCTGGGACACGCCGTGTCCGTGGCCCGCAAGCACGTCGGGCGCGATCCGTTCGTGGTGATGCTCGGCGACGACATCATGGACCGTCACTCCACGGTGTTGTCCGACATGATCAAGACCCACGACGAGACCGGGGCCAACGTGGTCGCCCTGATGGAGGTCCCGATCGAGGAGATCTCCGCCTACGGCTGCGCTGCCGTGACCGATCGTGAGGGTGCCCGCTGCCGCATCACCGAGGTGGTCGAGAAGCCGGCGCCCGAGGTGGCGCCGTCCAACCTGGGCGTGATGGGCCGGTACCTGTTCACCCCGGAGATCTTCGACGAGCTCGAGCACGTGGTCCCCGGCGTCGGGGGCGAGATCCAGCTGACCGACGCCATCGCCCGGATGCTCGACCGCGAGGCGGTGCTCGGCTACGTCTTCAGCGAGGGACGCTTCGACATCGGCAAGAAGATCGACTACCTGCGTGCCACCGTGGAACTCGCGCTCGCCCGTGAGGACCTGGGTCCCGAGTTCCGGGAGTTCCTCACCGCAGTGGTCCGCCGGGAGGGTCTCGCCTGATTCGACTCGCCTGAGTCGTCCCGCCCGGGCTGCTGCGCCCGGGCACAGTCCCGGTCCCGGTCCGGCACGGCTGTGGCAGGCTCGCGGCGTGATCGCGCTCGCCGATGCCCAGGACCACGTCCGGTCCCACCTGCGTCCGCTCGGGCCCGTCGAACTCCCGATCGCTGCAGCCTGGGGATCCGTGACCGCCGGCCCGGTCCGGGCGGTCCTGTCGTCACCGCCGTTCGACAACAGCGCCGTCGACGGGTTCGCCGTGGGTGTGCCCGTCGGTGAGGACCACCGCATCGACGGGTCGGTGGCGGCCGGTGACGGACCCGGTTCGCCGCTCGGTCCCGGTGCGGCGCGCCGCATCACCACAGGTGCGCCCGTTCCGGACGGCACCATCGCCGTGGCCATGGTCGAGCACGCATTCGTCTCGCCGGACGGGTCGACGGTCCGTTTCGACCCGCCTCCCGGCGCAGGGGCGAACGTGCGTCGTGCGGCCGAGGACGTCGCCGCCGGTGACGTCGTCGTCGGTGGTGGGGTCGAGCTGGGGCCGGCCCACCTCGGGTTGCTCGCCGCCGCCGGCGTGGGGACCGTCGGGCTGATCCGTCGCCCGGTCGTCGCCGTGTGCTCGACCGGTGCCGAACTGGTCGAGCCGGGTGAAGCGGTCCGTCCGGGGCAGATCCCCGACGCCAACCGCGTCGTGCTCTCGGCGCTGCTGCGGGCCGCCGGGCTCGAGGTGGTCGACCTGGGTCGGACCGGCGACGACCCGGAGCAGGTGCGCGCCCGACTGCTCGACGGGGCGGTCCGCGCCGATGTGATCGTGACGAGCGGGGGCGTCTCGGTGGGCGAGTTCGACCCGGTCCGGGCGGTCCTCGACGGCACGGAGGGGGCGCGGTGGATGCAGATCGCCATCAAGCCAGCGAAGCCGTTCGCGTTCGGCACCGTCGGCGGGGTCCCGGTGTTCGGCCTGCCCGGCAACCCGGTCAGCGCCGTGGTGTCGTTCGAGCTGCTGGTCCGCCCGGCGCTTCGTGCGCTCGGCGGCGGACCGTTCCGCTCGACGGCGGAGATCGAGGCGGAGGCCGCCGAGCCGATCCGTCGACGGATCGACGGCAAGGTCCACTACGTCCGGGTCCGGACCGTCGGATCGGATGCGGAGTCGGGGGCATCCCGACCGCGTGTGGTCCCGGCTGCCGCACAAGGGTCGCACCAGCTCGCCGGTCTCGCCGGTTCGGACGGTCTTGCGGTGCTGCCCGACGGCACCGGGGTCGACGCCGGTGCGCCGGTCCGGGTCCTCCCGCTGCGGTGGGCGCCGCCGCTCGACGAGGGATCGGGGCGCTAGGTGGCGACGGAACCGTCGGTCGCCGGGCCGACCACCGAGGAGCCGACTGCTGAGGAGCCGCTCGTCGACGGGTTCGGCCGGGTCCACCGCGACCTGCGGATCTCGGTCACCGACCGGTGCGACCTGCGGTGCGACTACTGCATGCCGGCCGAGGGGCTCGAGTGGCTCGACCGGTCCGAGATCCTCTCCTTCGAGGAGATCGAGCGGATCGCGACCCTCTGCGTCCGACGCCTCGGCGTCGAGTCGATCCGTCTGACCGGGGGTGAGCCGACGGTGCGCGCCGGACTGGTCGACCTGGTCGCCCGACTCGCCCCGCTCGAGGTGGACCTGTCCCTGACGACCAACGGGGTCCGGCTCCGACAGCTGGCCGCACCACTGGTGTCCGCCGGACTGCGGCGCATCAACGTGTCGCTCGACACCCTGCGCCGGGACCGGTTCGAGCGCATCACCCGCCGTGACCGGCTCGACGACGTGCTCGCCGGCATCGAGGCCGCCGTGGAGTCCGGTCTCGACCCGGTCAAGGTCAACTGCGTCGTCGTGCGCGGGGTCAACGACGACGAGGTGGTCGACCTCGCCCGCTTCGGTCGTGACTCCGGTGTGACGATGCGCTTCATCGAGTACATGCCGCTCGACGCCCAGGGCCGCTGGGACCGCCCGGCCGTCGTCGGGCAGGACGAGATCATCGCCGCGATCAGCGCCGTTTTCCCGCTCGAGGACGAGGTGCGTGGACGCCAGCCGGCCAGTCGGTTCCGGTACCTCGACGGGTGCGGCGAGGTGGGAGTCATCCCGTCGGTGACGGAACCCTTCTGCGGCGACTGCGACCGGATCCGGTTGACGGCCGACGGGGAGTTGCGGTCGTGCCTGTTCAGCACGACCGGGACCGACCTGCGCGGCGTGCTGCGGGATCCGTCCGCCGACGACGACCGACTCGATGCGCTGGTCCGGCAGGTCGTGGCCGGCAAGTGGGCCGGGCACGGGATCTCGTCGGTCGACTTCGTCCGTCCGAGGCGATCCATGTCCCAGATCGGCGGCTGAGGTCCGGGGTCCGGTCTGGGACTCCCCCCGGCAACCCGGCCTAGACTCCGGCGATGCCAGAACACGGCCTGACGCACCTGGACCCGCTCGGCCGGGCACGCATGGTCGACGTCACCCCGAAGGAACCGACGCACCGTCGGGCCCTCGCCAGGGGACGGGTCCGGATGCAGCCCGAGACGACCTCGCTCGTCGCCCGGGGCGCGGTCACCAAGGGTGACGTCCTCTCCGTCGCCCGGGTGGCGGGGATCCAGGCCGCCAAGCGGGCCGCCGACCTGATCCCACTGTGCCACCCCTTGCTCGTGGGATCGGTCCTCGTGAACTTCCGGATCGAGGACACCTTCATCGAGGTCGAGGCACAGGTGGACACCGTCGACCGCACCGGGGTCGAGATGGAGGCGCTGACGGCGGTGACCGTGGCCTGCCTGACCATCTACGACATGTGCAAGTCCGCCGACCGCACCATGGAGATCTCGGAGATCGCCCTGTGGGAGAAGACCGGTGGTCGGGCCGGCACCTTCCGGCGTGAGGAACTCCTCGGCGGGCCGGATGGCTCCGCCGACCTCCACGACCGCTGAGTCCGCGTCCCGGCCGGCCACCGTGGACGGATCCCGTCGGCGTCGTGGCCGCGTGGTGTCCACCGGGTGAACTGCGCCGGGGCCTAGGGTGTCGGTCGAACGACAGTGGTGTAGTTCGTCACTGATTTGTAACGTACCCTCCGGAACGCTAGTTTCCGGTCGTGCTCCACCTCCCAGGGTGGGCAGCCGCCCGGCCGGGCGGGCGTCCCGAGGGGCGGAAAGGACCATCGGAACCATGTCGATCTCCACGTTGGTGCTGCTGGGACTCGCGACCGTCTGGGCCGTGGTGCTCGCACCCGAGATCATCCGTCGGACCGCTTCGTTGCGGAACGGTGACAGCGTCTCCGCCTTCACCCGTCAGCTCTCCTCGATCGGCCGTCAGGTCGGCGGGCGGCGCACCGAGCACGGTCTGCACCCACTCGGCGTGCCCTCCCCCCAGGTGGGTCCCGACGGTCCGCGTCCCACCGGGGCGTCCGGGAACGTCGTCGACCTGCGGTCCCGTCGGGTCGAGGCGGAACGTCGACAGGTCCACCCCTCGGTCCGTCGTCGTCGCCAGGAGGTGCTCGGCGGCCTGATCGCTGCTGCCGTGCTCACCCTGTTGTGCACGGTCGCCTTCGGCGGAGCGTTCATCTGGCTGCACCTCCTCGTCGACGTGCTCCTGGTGGGGTACGTGTACCTGCTGCTCCAGGCCGTCGGAGCCTCGCCGGCGATCAACCGACCTGCGGTGACCCCGCATCGGCACGTGGTCGACCTCACCGAACGGCCCTCGGCGGCAGCGTCGCTCTACGCAGGGCTGGACGACGCCGGCCTGGCGATCACCCGGGTGACCCCCATCCCCGGTCGCCGCGCTGCCAACTGAGCGCAACTGACAACCGCACGCGGTCGCCGGTACACTCCGGCTCCCCTCGGGGGTGTAGCTCAGCTGGCTAGAGCGCTTCGGTCGCATCGAAGAGGCCGTGGGTTCGAATCCCATCACCTCCACTCCATCCCCCTGCCGTTGCGGACCGGGCCGGTCGGCCCAGCGGCACCGTCCGGTGCACCGTGGGCACGGGGTCCGCTGCAGACGGGAGTCTCGCGTGGGTGACCGGGATCGCCTGACCTTCGACGAGTGGGCCGGGCGCGCCCGTCCGGTCTCCTCCGGTGGCCTGCGGATCGCGACCTACGACGTCGCCGGGGCGCCTGGTCCCGACGACTGCGCGGTGACCTACCTGCACGGGTACCCGTCGTGCTCGATCGACGTCGAACTCGTGGCCGGTCTGCTCCCCGCCGGTACGCCGGTGCTCGCACTGGACCTCCCCGGTTTCGGGGCGTCGGAGAAGCCCCCGGGCAACGCCTGGTCCATCTCGGCGTGTGCCGATGCGGTCGAGGCGACCTGGGCGGACCGGGGCGTGACCGAGACGGTGCTCGTGGCGCACGACTACGGGGTGTCGCCCGCCCAGGAGCTGCTCGCCCGGCTGGCCGAGGGGGACAGCCGTGTCGCCCTGCGGGGGGTGGTCTGGCACAACGGCGGGATCTACGCCGACCTCCACCGTCCGACCATCGGACAGCAGCTCCTGCTCGATCCCGAGAGGGGGGCGGAGGTCGCCGCTGCGCTCACGCCCGAGCTGTTCCGGACCGGGGTTGAGGTCACCTGGGGTCAGCGGGTGCCGCTCGACGAGTTCGCCGTCGACCAGATGTGGGCGTCCATGGCCGTCGACGGGGGCGTGTACCGCGCGCACGAGCTGCTGCACTACGTCGCCGAGCGCCGGCGGTTCGCCGAGCGCTGGGCCGGAGCGATGGAGTCGACGACGGTGCCGTCGTGGTTCGTGTGGGGTGACCTCGACCCCGTGTCGGGTGCCCACATGATCGAGCGCGTCCAGACGAACGTGCCGTCGGCCCGGATCCACCGCATGTCCGACGTCGGCCACTGGCCGACCCTCGAGGCGCCCGCTGAGTGCGCTGCGGCGACGATCGAGGCGCTCGGCGGCTGATTCGGTTCGGTACCGGTCGGGTCGGACCCGGCCCGGTTCGACTCGGCCGGACTCAGTCCCAGCGACCCACCACCGGCTGGGCCAGTCGGAGCCGTTCGTCGTACTGCTCCTCCCAGGGCAGCCAGCCGCGGCGATCGGGCCAGACGAACTGCTGGATGCGGTAGGCGCCGTCCTCGTGCAGGCGGTCGAGCGAGGGGAACATCCCGGCGCACTCCTCGACGTCGACCGGGAGCAGGCAGCAGCGCTGGTCGCCGTCGAGCAGGCCCGTGAACAGCTGGGCGGCCGGCAGCACGACCCCGGCGCGGTGTTGGTCGGCGACCAGTCCGAGGAGTCCCCGGGCCGCCACCGGTCGGAGTCCGATCACCACCACCTCCGGGCGGCTGAACGTCTGCTCGAAACCGATCGAGTAGGTGTAGGCGGGCTGGGGGTCCGGTTCCTCGACCGGCGGGACCGGTTCGGCGGCCCACCCCTGTTCCTCGACGATCCAGCGGAGCTTGTCGAGGTGGTCCATGTTCCGGTCGGGGAAGACGTCGTCGGTCACGGTGCGGCCTCCTCGGCTCGGTCGCCAGTCTGCCCGTGGTCCACCCACCGGCGCAGCCTGCGCCGGTCGAGCTTGTCGGCGGGGGTGACGGGGAGTTGCTCGACGAGCAGGAGGTCCTGCGGGAGCTTGTACCCGGCGAGTCGGTCGGCGCCGTGGGCGCGCAGGTCCTCCAGGGTCGGTGCCGGGTGCCCGGCGCGGGCGACGACGACGGCCACGGGGACCTCGCCCAGGACGTCGTCGGAACGCGGCACCACGGCGACCGCGGCGACGGCGGCGTGGGTCTCGAGCACCGATTCCACCTCGACCGGGAAGACGTTGTAGCCGCCCCGGATGAACATGTCGGTCCGGCGGCCGTCGACCACGACGCACCCGCCGGGCTCGACGTGCGCCAGGTCACCGGTCCGGAGCCAGCCGTCCGGCGACAGCGCGGCAGCGGTGGCGTCCGGATCACCCCAGTAGCCGCTGGTGACCGCAGGCGAGCGCAGCTGCAGCTCACCGGTCGCCCCGACCGCGACCGTCCCGTCGTCCGGATCGGCGATGCGGACCTCGACCCCGGGTCTCGGTCGACCGACAGTGTGCAGGGCCTCGTGGTCGTCGGCGTCGTCGGCGGTGGCCAGTCCGACTCCACCGGACTCGGTCGAGGAGTAGCGGATCGAGTACGTGGCGCCGAAGCGGCGCCGCGCCTCGTCGACCAGCCGGGGAGAGCTCGCAGCGCCACCCACCACGAGTCGCCGGACGCAGTCGAGGTCGAACTCGTCGAAGCGTTCGGACCGCAACATGAGCGCCACCTGCGCGGCGACTCCGCCGACGGTCGGCATGCGGTGCCGGGCGATCAGCTCGAGCGCGTCGTCGGCCCGCCACCGGTCGAGGACGCACAGGGTCGAGCCGGTGCGGGCGTACCACGGCAGCTTCAGCGCCATGCCCACGTGGGCGAAGTGGGTCGACGCGAGCATCGGGGCGCCACCTCCCCAGGTGTCGGCTCCGGTGCCCAGGTCGATCCGGCTGACGGCCCGGAGCTGCTCGGTGCCGAACATCGCGCCCTTGGCGAGCCCGGTGGTCCCCGAGGTGAAGCAGATGGTGGAGGTGGCGGCGTCGCCGGACGCTCCGTTCCGGGAGCCCGGTGCGCCGGTGAGGTCGTCTCCCGCTCTGCCGTCGTGCAGCTCCTCGCCGAGTCCACCCTCGTCGACGACGACGACCGACGTCCGCAGCGGGAGTCCGGTGACCCGCTCCGGGTCGGCGACGGCCACCACCGCCGCGACCGACTCGACGAGCGCACCGCGCTCGGGGGGAGCGAGGTGGGAGGAGACCCCGGCGTGCACCGCACCGATGCGGTCGACAGCGACGGCGACGACGACCCACTCGGCACCCGAGGGCAGGACGTTCGCCACGACGTCGCCCGGTCCGACCCCGGCACGGCGGAGTCCGGCGGCCACCAGGTCGGCGCTGCGGTCGATCGACTCCCAGGTGGTGGACCGACCGTTGCGCACCACGGCGGGAGTGCTCCCGTGGTGCGCAGCCGCCCCACGGACCTCACCGCCGAGCACGGTCCATCCCAGCGTTCCCGGCGGTGCCGTGCCTCGACGTGTCGGTCACCCGCGGGATCGTACGCAGTTCGGCGCTCCCGCAGCGTCCCGGGCTCGTTCACACCAGAAGGTCAAGGGGGACGCGCGGCGCGCCGACACCACAGGTGAGCCGGACGGGACCACCGACCGGGGGACGACAGGACAGAGCGATGACGAGCAGGAACCGGGTGCAGCAGGGACGACGACAGCAGCGGATCCGGGACCTGTCCGCCGGTTCGGGTGCGGTGCTCCTGCTGGCGCTGTCGCTGTCGGTCGTGGCCGCAGCGTGCCTCCCCTCCACCCAGACCAAGGGCCTCGGTCTGCCGACGTCCCGCAAGACGGTGTCGAGCACGATCGTGACCACCACGACGACGCCCCCCACGACGGTCGTCCCCACGACCTCGACGACCGTGCCGGTCCCCTCCGTCGAGCTGCCCACCGATCCGCCCGCTGAGCCGCCCGCTGAGCCGCCCGCTGATGTGGTCACCGAGTCCGTGTCCACAGCGGGCTACGACGCATGCGCTGCGCTCCGGACCGCCGCCCCCGGATCCACCGTGGTGGTGCCGAGCGGCTCCTGGTCGATCGGCGACTGCCGGATCGATGGCCGGGGCCGGGCAGCGGTGACCGTTCGGTCCGAGTCCGGATCGACCACCGACCAACCGTCGACGCTCGTCGGCGCCCTCCGGTGCGCGGACTGCGACGGCTGGCGCTTCGACGGGATCGCCGTGCGGGGTGCAGGGACGCTGGTCGATCCGGCCTACGTCGTGTCGATGGCGAGGGGTGACGGCTGGCGCTGGACCAACTGCGATCTCTCGAACGGGGTCGATGCCACCGGTCGCCGCCTCGGAGTGCGGGGTGTGTTCAACGTCTGGGAGGCGGCCCGGAACTGGCAGGTCGACTCCTGCCGGATCCACTCCAACGGCAGCAGCCGGCCCGGAGTGTCCAGCAACAACTGGGATCACCTCGTCTACATCAACGGATTCCAGAGCACGACGAGCGCCAACGCCCAGATCGGCCCCAACAACGTCTTCGAGAACAACCGCTGGGGTGCACCGGTCAAGGTCGGCTTCGGGGTCAGCTCCACCAACACCCCGGTGGGCGTCCGCGGGGTCCGGGTCACCGGCAACACGCTCCGCTCCAACTCCTCGCCCGATGGCAACTGCGGCGTCCTGGTCGCCGGCGACAGCGCCGACACGGTGGTCTCGGGCAATCGCATCGACTGCTCCGACCAGCCGGAGGAGTCAACGCTCTCCGCCGTGGCCATCCGGGACTGGCCGGCCGGCACGACCATCCGGGTCGAGGGCAACACCCTCGTCGGCTCCCGAGGTGCCGGAACGTCAACGGCCTGTGGGTCCCCGGTGAACGGCCAGGCCTACGACCGCAGCATCACGGTCCGGCAGTGGCTCACCGGCTGGTGGTTCACCGTGACCGCCGGGAGCTGCGGCTGGCAGGGCATCAGCAGCGTCGGCAACGTCACCGTCGGCGCCTGAGCCGTCTGTCCTGCTCCGGTCGGGGACCTGTCCTGCGCCGGTCGGGGACCGGCTCAGCTCCGGGCCCGCCGATGGGTCTGCGGTAGGTTCTGACGACCCGTCAGAACCGTGGCGACCGCCGCCGCCCCCGAGGAGCCGATCCGTGAACCACTCGCCAGCACCCGACGCCCCGCTCGCAGGCCTGAGGGTCATCGAGTTCTCACTGCTGGGTCCGGGGGCGGTCGGGACCCACCTCGCCGACCTCGGTGCGGACGTGATCAAGGTCGAGCCGCCGGCCGGGGACTACATCCGCCAGATGACCTGGCCCATCATCGAAGGGTCGTCCCTGCTGCACTGGCACATCCATCGTGGCAAGCGGTCCATCACCCTGGACCTGCGGACCGACGAGGCGCAGGACGTCTTCCGGGATCTGGTGCGCGGCGCTGACGTGGTGGTCGAGGCAATGCGACCCGGAGCGCTCGCCCGTCGAGGTCTGGGCTACGAGGACCTGCTCGAGATCAACCCCGCCATCGTGTTCTGCACCATCTCGGGCTACGGGATGACCGGCCCCTACGCCGATCTCCCGAGTCACGGGATCGCCTACGACACGTGGGCCGGACTCGTGAACGTCGCCTACAACGACGAGGGGTTCCCGTACCTGCCCGAGCACCCCTCGGTCGGCATCCACGCCGGCCCACTGTTCGCGGCGTTCGGAGTCCTCGCCGGAGTGGTCAGGGCCAGGGCGACCGGGGTCGGGTCGTTCCTCGAGGTCGCCCAGTCCGATGCGTCGGCAGCGATGGACTGGCTGCGATCCGAGACGTGGAAGGCCTACGAGCGTCCCGAGTCCGAGGTCACCGGCAACGCCAGCGACAACTACGAGCGCCGAGCTCCCGGGACCGCAGGCATGGAGGAGGGCGTCCGCTACCAGGTCTACGAGTCGAGTGACGGGCACGTGCTGTTCATGGCGTCGGAGCAGGAGTTCTGGAGGAACTTCTGCGAGGGGGTCGGCCGGTCGGACATGTTCGAACGCTGGCCCGGCAACACCTACGGCGACCACGCCCGTGGCAACACCGAGATGCGCCGTGAACTCGTCGAGATCTTCCGGACCAGGACGACGGCGGAGTGGGTCGCGTGGGCGGGCGAGGTCAACACGACGATCGCGCCGGTGAACACCCCGAAGTCGCTCGCCCAGGACCCGCAGTTCCTGGACCGACTCGGATTCATGCCGTACGAGGAGCACGGCGCCGATCTCACCCCGCACCCGGTGAAGTTCGTCGACGTCGAGCTGCCGGTTCCCGGACCGGCGCCGACGGCGGGCCAGCACACCGACGAGGTCCTCACCGAGGTGCTCGGCTACGACGACGAGCGGATCGCAGCGCTCCGGACGTCCGGTGCGCTCGGTGCGTCCGGCGACGAGTCGTGAGGTTCTGCCAGGCGCTCATCGGTGCCGATCCGCTCGGCTGGAACCGAATCGCCGCGACCGCCGAGGCGGTCGGCTTCGACTCGGTCGCCGTGTCCGATCACGTGGTCTACCCGAGCTACCTGAGCTCGGCGTACCCCTACACCCCGGATGGCACCCCGCTGTTCAGTCCCGAGGAGGACTGGCCGGATCCGTGGGTCGCCATCGGGTCGATGGCGGCGGTCACGACCACGTTGCGGTTCCTCACGAACGTCTACGTCCTGCCGCTGCGCAACCCGTTCGTGGTTGCCAAGGCGGTCGGGACGGCGGCCTTCCTGTCGGGAGGGCGCGTCGGACTCGGCATCGGAGCGGGGTGGATGGCCGAGGAGTTCGACCTGCTCGAGCAGCCGTTCGCACGTCGAGGCGCCCGGATGGACGAGATGGTCGAGGTGCTGCGGACGCTGTGGTCCGGGGGGATGGTCGAGCACCACGGGGAGTTCTACGACTTCGACCCCGTCGAGATGCGTCCCGCCCCGCCGGCGCCCGTCCCGGTCTACGTCGGTGGTCACTCCGCGGCGGCGTTCCGTCGGGCGGCACGGCTCGGCGACGGGTGGCTCGGGGTCCAGTACCCGCCCGATGAACTCGTGCGCCACTGCCGGACGCTCCGACAGGAGCGGGAGGACGCCGGGACCTCGGACCGACCGTTCGAGATCATCGCGTCGCCCCTTGCGGTCCCGACGCGGGACCTGCTCGACGAACTCGACGGAGAGGGTGTCACGACCGTGCTCACCTCGGCGTGGATGGCCGTCGGGCGCAACCAGCCCGACGTCGACGCCGCCGTCGGCTGCGTGGAGACCTTCGCCGACCGGTTCCTGCGCTGACCGGTCTGCGGGCAGCCAGCGGCCGTGGCTCGGGACCCGCAGTCGCGCCGTGGAGTCGGCGCGGTCGACCGAGGCCCCGGATTTGGCAACATGACGGTGTGGACACCACGACGCCGGGTCCAGCGGGTCCGGACGACGATGCCAGCGGTGCATCCGGAGTGCGCGACCTCGGGGTGATCGAGGGTCGTGAGGTCCCGGGCACCGGAGTGCCCGTGCAGCCGGGCGAGGTCCAGGGAGCTGCACCGCCACCGGAGTCCACGTCGACCCGGCCACCCGGCGGAGGGGTCGGATCCGTCGTCGCCCGGGTTCCCGGCCTGCGGACCTCGGTCACCGACGAGGTTCGGCAGGCGCTCGACGACATCCGGGAGGCGCGCCGTCGCGGTCCCAAGCCGAACAGCCGCCCGCTCCCGGCGTGGGTCGGTCGGCTGGCCTGGGTGCTCGACGATGCCTTCTCCGTCCCCGGCACCCGGGGACGGCGGGTCGGGGTGGACGGGATGCTCACCTTCGTTCCGGTCGCCGGGGACCTGGCCGGACTCGGGTTGTCGATCGTCGTCGTGCTCGCCGGTGTCGCCGCCGGCGTGAGCATCCCGACGACGGCCCGCATGATGCTCAACGTGGGGCTCGAGTCGCTCGTCGGCCTGGTGCCCTTCGGCGGCGCCGTGTTCGACATGTTCTACAAGGCCAACCAACGGAACATGCGCCTGATCGAACGTGACCTCGCCGATCGCCGGTCCACCCGGCGGTCGTCGTCGCTCGTCCTGCTCGGAGCGGTCCTGACCGTGGTCGTCGGGGTGCTCATGTCGTTGTTCGTCGTCTTCGCCGGGGTGTTCCTGGTGGTGGCGTTCGTGTCCTGGCTCGTGCGGTGAGCGACGCAGCGGACCTCCGGGCCGTCGATGGCCGGGTCCCGGGCCGACGTGGCCTGGCCACTCGGGCCCGGCTGCTCGACCAGACGCAGGCACTGCTCGGTTCCACCTCGTACCGGGACCTCAAGGTCGTCGACATCGCCCGCGCGGCTGGGACGTCCCCCGCGACCTTCTACCAGTACTTCCCCGACGCCGAGGCTGCGTTGCTCGCCCTCGCCGATGAGCTGGTCGGCGAGGGGAGGGAGCGACTCACACGTCCTGTCCGCGACACCACCTGGTCGGGCCGGGGTGCGTACGACGCCTGCGAACGCATCGCCGGCACGTTCCTCGACTTCTGGGACGACCACCGGTCCCTGCTCGCGGTGATCGACCTCGCAGCGACCGAGGGCGACCAGCGGTTCCGGGAGATCCGTATCCGTCTGCTCAACTCGTTCACGGATGCGCTGCGGGAGGTGGTGGAGGAGCAGCGTGCTGCGGGGAGGCTGCCCGGTGACCTGGACCCCACCGCCTCGGCATCGGTCCTGGTGGCCATGCTGGCGCAGGTGTCGGGGCACCACTACGGGATCGAGCGGTACGGCACCACCACCGACGACATCCGGCGGGTCATGGCCCGGTTGCTGTACTCGGGGGTCACGGGCCGCAAGCCACCCGGTTGAGCAGGCGGCTCGGCGTTGGGCCCGCCGGCGCCCTAGAATCTGACGGTCCGTCAGATTTCGAGCCGGGAGCCACCATGGACTTCGAGTTCTCCCCCGATCAGCAGGCCTTCGCCAAGGAGGTCGAGGCCTTCCTCGACGAGCACGATGACCCCGAGGTCTTCGACGTGACCCGGGAGAACATGGCCCAGATCGTCGACACCCCGGCGCGCCGTGCCTTCATGAAGCAACTGGGCCGCAAGGGGTGGCTCGGGATCACCTGGCCCGAGGAGTACGGCGGCTCCGACGGTGAGGGTGTCTACGAGTACATCCTCAACGAGGCGCTCGCCGGCCGGGGCGGACCGCAGATCGGCAAGGGCGTCGGGATCATCGGCAAGACGCTGATCGCCCACGGGTCGGACTTCCTCAAGGAGACGTTCCTCCCGATGATCCTGGAGAACGACGTCGAGTTCGCCGTCGGCTACTCCGAGCCCAACGCGGGCTCCGATGCCGCGTCCATGCGGCTGAAGGCCGAGCGGCACACGACCGAGGACGGCCGGACCGGCTGGCTCCTCAACGGGCAGAAGACGTGGACGACCTCGGCGCACTTCGCCGAGTGGTACTGGCTCGGCACCCGGACCAACCCGGACAACAAGCACATGGGGATCACGCTCATGCTGGTCCCGCTCGACCAGGAGGGCATCACCGTCAACGGGCTGTGGACCCTGGGCAACGACGAGCGGACCAACGAGGTCTTCATCGACGACGTGTTCGTCCCCGACGAGTACGTCGTGGGTGAGGTGGACAAGGGGTTCGTCTACATCTCGCAGGCGCTCGACCTCGAGCGGTTCACCATGTTCACGTTCAGCCCGATCAAGGAGCGCCTGGACCTGCTCACCGACCACGTCCGGACCGCTGTGCGTGACGGTGCGCCGCTCCGTGACGATCCGGTCGTCCGATCCCAGATGGCCAACCTCCACACCGAGGCCGAGGTCGCCCGGGTCCTCGGACTCAAGTTCGTGTCCGAGGCGGTCAAGGTGGAGCACGCTGCCAAGTCGGGAGAGCCGTTCCAGCCACCCACGGTCGTGGCCTCGGAGTACAAGCTCTTCGCAACCGAGTTCTCCAAGCGGCTCGCCGACGCCTCGATGGACGTCGGAGGCCCCGGATCCCAGCTCCGGGTGGGCACCGAGGACGCCCCCATGACGGGTCGTGCGGAGTCGACCTACCGATACACGGTGATCGACACGATCGGTGGCGGCTCGTCCGAGATCCAGCGCAACATCATCGCCCGGCGCGGCCTCGGCCTGCCGAAGTGCTTCTGAGCTGACGGTCCCGGGGCGGTCGGTTCCATGCTCGACGACTGCGGTGCCCTCTGTGGTGTCCGCGTGCTCGACCTCGCCACGGTCGGCCCTGCGGCCCGCGCCTCGAGGATCCTGTCGGACTACGGGGCTGATGTCGTCAAGGTCGGTGCGGTCCCCAGGTCCGGAGCGGTGCAGATCACCCCGCCCCACTACGCCTACTCGGGCAACCGCGGCATGCGCCGCATGGCCGTGGACCTCAAGTCCGATGGTGGCCGGTCGGCGTTCCTGCGCCTGGCGGACTCCGCCGACGTGGTCATCGAGTCGTTCCGACCCGGGGTCGCCGCACGGCTCGGCATCGGGCCGGGTGACCTGCTCAGCCGCAATCCCCGGCTCGTCTACTGCTCGACCTCCGGGTTCGGCCAGGACGGTCCCCGGCGGAACTGGGCCGGACACGACCTCAACTACCTCGCCGTGGCGGGCTTCCTCGACTGTTCCGGGCGGACCGGTGATGGTCGCCCCGCACTCCCGGGAGCGACCGTCGCCGACATCGCAGCCGGAGGGATGCAGGCGGCCATGGCGGTGATGGCGGCGCTGCTCGAGCGGGGTCGCACGGGCACGGGCCAGCACCTCGACGTGTCGATCGCCGACGGTGTGCTGGCCATGATGAGCCTGTACGCGGATGAGTACCTGGCGACCGGTACCGAACCCGGCCCGGGTCACTACATCCTGACCGGGAGATACGCCTGCTACGACGTCTACACCTGCGCCGATGGTCGACACCTCTCGGTCGCTGCCATCGAACCCGCCTTCTGGGCGAACCTCTGCCGGGCACTCGGGCTCGACGGTTGGATCGACCACCAGCTCGACGACGAGGTGCAGGACAGGGTCCGGGCCGACGTCGCTGATGCACTCGCCGCCCGCCCCAGGGACGAGTGGGTCGACCTCCTCGGGCCGGGCGACTGCTGTGTCGCCCCGGTCAACACCGTCGCTGAGGCCGTGGTCGACGAACAGTTCGTGGCTCGTGGACTCGTGGTCGACGCCGTCCACCCAGAAGCGGGGGTCTTCCGACAGGTGGCCGCCGTGTGGGCCGGCACCACGCAGCTCGATGCCCCGGTGGAGGTGCCCGACGCCGCCCGGAGCGACGCCGAGACGCTGCTCCAGGAGGCCGGTTGCGAACCGGACCGTGTGCGAGCCTGGATCGACGAGGGGGCGGTGGCGTGAGCTCCGGCCCGGACGAGGTCCCCGAGGACGTGGCCGCGCTGATCGGCGTGCCGCAGTACCCGAGTACGGCGTCGTTCGACGTCGAGCGCAGCTACTCCTGGAACACGCTCGCCGCCACGCAGAACGGCAACCCCCTGTTCTGGGACGACGCTGTGGCCGATGAGCTGACGGGTGGGCCGATCGCCGTGCCGACGACATTGTCGTTGTGGATGCGTCCGCACTACTGGGAGCCGGGCGCTGCGGGCGAGCAGGTGGCTCTGCAGGTCCACTTCGACCTCAAGGAGCGATTCGATCTGCCCGAGGCGGTGATGACCGACAACACGATCATCTTCCACACGCCTGTGCGGCCGGGTGATCGGATCAGTCACCGTCAGGTGCTCCGGTCGGTGAGCGGCCCGAAGACCACGAAGCTCGGCTCCGGACGCTTCTGGGTGATCGACATCGAGTACCACAACCAGCGCGAGGAACTCGTCGGTGTCGAGTCCTACACGGGGTACGGCTACCGCCGGGACGCCGGGGGTGGAGCGTGAGCGATCCGGAGACGCTGCTCCACGGGTCGGTGCAGGTCGGCGACGTCCTGCCCGAGCTCACGGTCGAGGTGACGCCGACCACCGTCGTGCTCGGGGCGCTCGCGAGCCGGGACTGGCGGCCGATGCACCACGACCACGCGTTCGCCACCGAGCGCAACGGGGTCGCCGACATCTTCCTCAACACCCCGAACCAGGCGGCGTGGTTCGAACGGTTCCTGACCGACTGGACCGGCCCGCGCGGTCGGGTCGGGCGCATGACGTTCCGCATGCGTGACTCGGTGTTCCCGGGTGACACCATGACCTTCGTCGGGACGGTGACGGCCACCGACGTCGACAGCGCCGGATGCGGTTGGGTCGAGGTCGACGTGGAACTGCGGACCGCTCACGACCAGCGCGGCGATCGTGTGTGCTCGACGTGCTCGGCCCGCGTGGCGTTGCCGACCGTGAGTGACGACAACCCGTGGTCCCGGACCGGGGACCGGTGGCAGCCGTGAACCCGGCTGACCCGATGATTCGACGAGCGCCGGCCGTGCAGGTCGGCGGAGACCCAACAGGGAGCAGGTGACGAGGTGCTGGATCTGGACTTCACCGAGGAACAGGAGATGCTGCGCGAGATGGTCCGTGGGGTGTGCGCCCAGCACGCCGGCGGGGACGTCATCCGCAGCCTCGAGGACGACGCCGACGGCGTGGCCCGCGAGCTGTGGTCCCAGCTCGCAGAGCTCGGACTGCTCGGGTTGATGCTCCCCGAGGAGCACGGTGGCGGGGGGTCCACACTCCTCGACGGTGTCGTGCTCTACGAGGAACTCGGTCGTGCCCTCGCTCCCGTGCCGCACCTCGAGAGCTGCGTACTCGCAGCGGGCGCACTCCTGCTCGCCGGCTCCGACGAGCAGGTGGCGGCGTGGTTGCCGGCAATCGCGTCAGGGTCCTCGATCATCGTCCCGGCCTGGTTGGAGCCGGGTGACGGCTACTCGCCGCTCGGGGTGCAGCTGACCGCCCGTGCCGATGGTGATGGTTTCGTGCTGGACGGGACGAAGTCGCACGTGCGCTTCGCATCGGCGTCCGACCAGCTGCTGGTGCTCGCTCGCACCGGCCCGGGAGCGACGGACATCGACCTGTTCCTCGTCGCTCCCGACGCCGCCGGGGTCCAGCTCGACCAGCAGCACTCGCTCGCCGCCGACACGCAGTACCGGGTGTCGTTCTCCGGTGTCCGGGTCGCCGCCGCCAGTCGGGTCGGTGACGCCGGTTCGGGTTGGGTGACGTGGTCCAAGGTGATGGAGCAGGCCATGGTCCTGGTCGCGGCGCAGGCGAACGGTGGGGCGGAGTACGCGCTCGAGATCACCAACCAGTACGCGAAGGATCGTGAGCAGTTCGACAAGCCACTCGGAGCGTTCCAGGCGATCTCGCACTACCTGGCGGATGCCAGGACCAACGTCGACGGCTCGAAGCTGCTCACCTACGAGGCGGCGTGGGCCGAGTCGACCGGCAGGCCGCTCCGTCGACTGGCGCCGATGGCGAAGCTGTTCGCGGGGAACACGTTCCGCGAGGTGACGGCCATGGCGCAGCAGGTCTTCGGCGGCGTCGGGTTCACCCTGGAGTACGAGATCCAGCTGTACTTCCGGCGGGCCAAGCAGCTCCAGCTGTCGTGGAACGACTCCCGTCGGTGCGAGGAGCTCATCGCCGACGTGGTGCTCGAGTCGGCCTGATTCCCCCGCTCGCTCCCCGATCACCCGGCGGGTGCTGGGGGAACTCCCCATCAGGGGCCGAGGGCGAGGCTTGACTCCTCGAGTGGAGTGCTCCACCCTCGTACTCGTGAAGTTCAGAGGATGGTGTGCTCCAGGGATGGTCCGACGGGCCGGGGCGATCTTCGTGGCCGTTGTCGCGATCGTCACCGTGCTCCCGTGGAGTTCGGATGTGAGCGCAGAGCCACCCGACTCCGTCGGACGTCCGACGACCACGACGTCGACGACCACGACGTCGACGACCACGACGCCGACGACCACGACGTCGACGACCACGACGTCGACGACCACGACGAGTCCCGCAACGACGACCACGTCGACCACAGTGCCGTCGGGTTCCAAGGTCACCCTCTGCCACGCGACCTCGAGTTCGACCAACCCGTACGTGAAGCTCAGCGTCCCGAAGTCGCAGATCTTCGGTGCGAACGGTCACGACACCCACGACGACGACATCATCCCGCCGTTCGATGAC
>CAINRS010000060.1 GCA_903852755.1 uncultured Actinomycetes bacterium
CTGGCCACTCGCGGAGAGGATCACACACGTGTGGCCACCACCACCGGCAGCGATCTGTGACGCCCCGGTCAGACCGGGCACCGGCGTCGGCGTCAACAACGAGAGACCACCGGAGTCACTCCCGAGCTGCCCCGACCCGTTCGCC
Source organism: uncultured Actinomycetes bacterium (assembly GCA_903852755.1). Taxonomy (GTDB): domain Bacteria; phylum Actinomycetota; class Acidimicrobiia; order Acidimicrobiales; family Microtrichaceae; genus SXMI01. The sequence goes on from CAINRS010000060.1 coordinate 146, forward strand.
CCCCAGCACCGGGCCTGACCGCTGCTCAACACCACACACGTGTGACCGATCCCCGCTGCGATCGACACCGCTCCCGACAGTCCCGGCACGGCCACCGGCGTCGTCGAATCGATGGTCGTACCGGTGCCCAGCTGGCCGAAGAAGTTGCTCCCCCAGCAGCGCACCTGACCCCCGGCGACGATCACACACGTGTGAGCGCTCCCCGCAGCGATCGCCGTCGCACCCGACACACCGATCGCTCCGACCGGGGTCGACGAGAGCGCCACCGTCCCCCCATTCCCCAGAGCACCGACGGTGTTGTCTCCCCAGCAACGAACCTGACCCCCGGCGACGATCGCACACGTGTGGCTCTCACCGAGCGCCACCGCCGTCGCCGACGTGGCGACGACCCCGGACTCCTGCGCCGGCGCCGGCGACACGACGGTCGTGGAGACCGGTGCCGCAGTCGCCCCAGCGAGCGGCGGCGCCGACAGTGCAACGACCAGCATCACGACCGCACCGAACACGGAGACGACCATCCGCACCACTCGACCGGAGGACCCCACGTCGACCACCCCTTCTCCCACACCCCGCTGGTGCGGCAACTCGCAGCGGAGCAGTCCTACCACAACCTCCGGCACCTCCGCTGCCCGGCTGGCGCTGTCCGACCGTCTGCGTTGGGTGCTGGAGATCAGTCCGTCGAGCGCTCCGCACGCACGGGTCGCACGTCGACGAGCGCCAGTCCGACCGGGAGCGTCGGTCCGTCGGACGGGCCGGTGGCAGCGAACTCCGTGACGACGCCCGGGGCCGGGGTGAGCGCGCCCGGGCGGCGCACCACGGTGGCTCCGGCGTGTGCCGTCGTCGAGACACCGTGGGTCCGCTCCGGCCTCCGTCACACTGACGGAGGCGATCAGACCGCCCAACACCCGGACCACAACGAGGGGCTCACCTCGAGGCCGCCAGACACGAGTGGCCGACGAACCGCCATCCCATCGTTCATCCCACGGATCGTTCGGAATCGAACCGATGCAACCAGCATGGAGCACCTGACTGACGCTCCGAACCCGGTCGAGTCCTGCACGAACGGATCAGTCCGAGCGACTCCAGCCCTCTCTCAATCCGCAGGTTCCGGGTTCGAGTCCGAGGGGGCGTACTGATCGGCCGGCTGGGCCGACCCGGACACGGGCCCCCAGCACCACAGGCAGACGCCGCTCACGACGAGCAGCCATCCACCCCCGAGCAGGAGTCCACCGACGACGTCGGTCAGCCAGTGCACCCCGACGAACAGTCGGGCTGGACCCTGGGCCAGACCCAGGGTCCAGCACCCGACCCCCAGCACCGTCGACCACGCCCGGGGCAGCAGGAACCACAGCACCACCCCCGTGGCGACCCAGGCGGTCATCCCGCCGAAGGTGTGGCCCGACGGGAACGACGTGCCGGACTCGAGCGGACCGAAGTCGGTCCACGGGGGCCGTTGTCGACCCACGAGCACCTTGGCGGCGTCGGAGATCAGGTAGCCGACCTCGGCCGACACCAGCAGGAACACGGCCCAACGCCACTGCCGCAGGACCACCAGCACCACTGCCGAGACCAGCACGATCGGCCCGGTGCGGGACCCCGATCCGATCCACGACACGGCGTCCGCGATCTGCCGGAGGATCGAGCCCTCCACCGCGAGGTTGCGGAACCACTCGTTCACCGGCAGGTCCCTCGCCGCAGCGGCGGCCTGGTCGCCGGCGACGACCGCGGCGAGCACGACGCCGCACAGCAGCGACAGGCCACCCGTGGCGACCAGCGCCGGTGCCCGGCTCCGGTCCGGGAGCGGCCACCACCGTCGGCCCTCCATGCCGGGCCGGCCCACGTAGGGCTGCAGCGTGGTCGCTCCGATCGTCGACGTCACCCGGTGAGTCTGACCCACGACGGCCGCCGCCGCGGGACTGCGCAGCGGTGGGTCGGGGTGCGCCCCGGAGGAGACCCGCGCCCGGAACGGGTCCGGACCCGACGGTCGGGACCCCGCGTGGCTGGGGTCCGGACGCGACGGTCGGGACCCCGCGTGGCTGGGGTCCCGACCGGGTGCGGTGCGTGCTGGACGTCAGTCCGTCGAGCGCTCCGCACGTACGGGTCGCACACCGACGAGCGCCAGCGCCGTGCCGAGGGCGACGAGTACCAGTCCCACCGGGAGTGCCGGTCCGTCGGACGGGCCGGTGGCAGCGAGCTCCGTGACGACACCCCGGGTCGGGGTGAGCGAGCCCGGGCTGCGCACCACGGTGGCTCCGGCGACCGTGACCGGCGTCGTGGTCGGCACGGTCGTCTCACCGGCCACCTCCGGTTCCGTGGTCGTCGTCTCCTCGTCCTCGACCGTCGTCGTGGTCTCCTCGACCGTGGTGGTCGTCTCCTCGTCCTCGACCGTCGTCGTGGTCTCCTCGATCGTCTGGTTCACGCAGTTGGTCGACGCACCGGGAGCACCAGCCCCGCAGGCGGGGGCGGCGGGCGCAGCGACGGCGGCCCCGACGGCCGGTACGGCGACGACGGCGCCGACGGCGAGGAGTGCGCCGAGCACGGCGAGACGGATGGTGCTGTGGGTGCGCTGTGTGAGGTGCATACCCGCTCCATCGGGCCGGCGACCACCTGGTGCAGCGTCGCGACCGAGGCCACCCGGGACCTTCGTCTTGTGGCGGGCCCCACCCGGTGGCGACACTGTCGTCGTGGCGGACACCGTGGCGGATGGAGCGGCTGGTGGAGCGGCTGGTGGATCACCGGACGGGCCGTCGGGGAAGCAGGACCCGCCACCGAGCATCGTCTGCCTCGACCTCGAGGGCGTCCTCGTCCCCGAGATCTGGATCGCGTTCGCCGATGCGACCGGGATCGAGGCGCTCCGGCGGACCACCCGCGACGAGCCGGACTACGACGTCCTGATGCGGTACCGGCTCGACCTGCTCGACGAGCACGGTCTGGGCCTCGCCGCCATCCAGGAGGTCATCGCCGGCCTCGAGCCGCTCGAGGGAGCGCGGGAGTTCCTCGACGAACTCCGCGCCCTGACCCAGGTCGTCATCCTGTCCGACACCTTCGAGCAGTTCGCCGCCCCGCTGATGGCGCAGCTCGGCCGCCCGACCATCCTGTGTCACCGGCTCGTCGTCGACGGCGACGACCGCATCGTCGACTACCGCCTGCGACAGCCGGATCCGAAGCGCAGCGCCGTCCGGGCGTTCCACGACCTGCGGTACCGGGTGCTCGCAGCCGGCGACTCCTACAACGACACGACGATGCTGGTCGAGGCGGACCACGGGTTCCTGTTCCGCTCCCCCGACAACGTCCAGGCCGAGTTCCCGCAGTTCCCGGCACTCGAGGACTACGACGACCTGCTCGAACGGCTCCGCGGGATCATCAACGGCTGACCCACCCGGCTCGGGCGGGCGACGGCCGCTCAGCGCGATGCCGCTTCGAGCAGGCGCGACTCCAGGTCGAACAGTTCCCGGCGGGGCGCACCGTCGTCGAACCAGGCGTCCGGAACCAGGACCACGGTCGCCCGGCCGTCGATCCGGGTCGCCACGCTGCCGCCCGGGCCGTCGGCACCGAACGACGCTGCGGTGAGCCGGTCACCGTCGACGGCGCACGGGCACCGCGGTGTCACGCCGAGCCCGTAGTACCAGCGGGAGGGGTCGGCGGAGAACCGGGTCATGGCCTCGACCGACGATGCACCGAGCCCCGCTCGCGGCAACCACGAGAAGAACCGCGCCGCGTCGGCCGGAGTCGACCAGATGCCACCGCTCGCCCAGAGTGCGCCCCGGTAGCCCCGGCCATCGGGGTCGGTGGGCCCGGTCGCGGACGACCGCTCGTCGTCGAACCGGAGCACGGCGCCCGAACGCTCCCCCAGCTCCGTCACGGCGTCGCTCCACGACCTGCCCTCGGCTCGTTCCAGGGCGAGGGCGAGCAGGTGGTACCCGGTGCGCGAGTAGTGGAACCCGGTTCCGGGTTCGAAGAGCAGTCGCCCGTCCCGGTACCAGGCCTCGACGTCACCGAGCGGGGTCGACTCGGCGAACGACCGGCCCTCGTCACGGGGCACTCCGGCGGTGTGACGTGCCAACTGCTCCAGCGTCATGTCCGCGGAGCGCGGCGACTCGGGGACCCACCGGGACAGCGCGTCGTCGGTCCGCACCCGTCCGGCCTCGGTGGAACGCAGCAGCCACGCCGTGGTGGCGGCCTTCGTCATCGACCACCAGGGGAAGATGTCCCCCGCTCCCGGTGACGGTGCCGGTCCGACGTCGACACGCCCACCATTGCGGTCACGAGCCCACTCGAGCGACCACGCCCGGCCGTCGGCATCCACCACTGCGGCCTCCAGCGAGGAGAACCCGATCGGTGCGAGCGATCCGGCGTTCGCGCTGATCCACTCCCGGGTGATGGCCGCGAGTCGCGCCTCGGGTGGTGGCACCGAGCCGGCACCACCTGCGGGAACCCGGTCGGATCCGGCGGGTCCCTGACCTGCGACCGGCCCACCGGACCCCCCGGCGATCGCGTCGCCGACCAGCGCCGCACGGGCCACGACGGCTCGCCCCGAGAGCGGCGCGTCGTCGAGCGCCCGCTCCCCCGGACCGGCTCCGGCCGTCGCCGTCGGAGCCGCAGCGGCCACGGTCGATGACAGCAGGACGACGAGCAGGACGGCACCGGCGGGACGGAACGCTGCGGTCGCCCGGTGCAGGCGGGGCCCTCGGCGTCCCGCCCTGTCCTCGACCGGGCCGAACACGACCACGGCGGCCGCCACCGCGGCCCCGACGACGACGAGCGCGAGGACGTCGGCCGCAGCGGCCGGCAGACCGGCCCGGCGCACCAGGTGCGACGCCGCCAGCAGGCCGAAGCCCTGCCACAGGTAGACCGTCAGCGCCCGGGCGCCGACCAGGTCGACCAACCGGCCCCAGTGGCCGCCCACTGCCCCCAGCCGTGAGCGGGCGGCGGTGGCGAGACCGAGGCCGACCACGCCGACGCAGACGGTCAGCGTCCACGACCGGTTCACGACACCGTCCCAGCCGGGCGGGACGCGGACGAACAGGACCGCCACGGCCGCTCCCACCGCAGCGGCGGCGAGGCACCGGCCCGGCCGGGGAGCGCCGCGCTGGTGGTAGAGCATCCCGGCCACGACGAAGGGGCTGTAGGCGAGCAGGTCGCCGAGGGCCATCGGGACCGACGTCCCCGTCGCCTCCCACCTCCCGAGCGCCACCACACCGACGATCGACGCAACGACCGACGGAACCGGCCAACGTCGGGTGAGCGCACGGATCGGTCCGGCGAGCAGGACGAACCACAGGTACGCCCGCACGTACCAGAGCGGGATCCACAGTTCGGCGCCCCACGCCGAGCCGACCGGGTCCACCAGCGGGACGACCCAGGGCAGGAGCTCGGGGAGACCCGGTCGCCACCCGGCGACCACCATCACGGCGACGCTCGCCGCGGCGTACACCCAGAACGGCACCAGCAGCCGGCGGAGTCGCGACCCGAGTGTCGCCCAGTGGCCGGTCCGACCGAGCGACCGGTCGAGCAGCGCACCGTTGGCGAAGAACATGACCGGCATCGCCGGGATCCAGCTGAGCCACGGCCACGACAGGGTGTGCCACAGCACGACCCGGACCACGGCGACGGCCTTGACGACGTCGAGGAACCGGTCGCGACCCGGTGGAGCGGTGGCGTCGGCTCGTGCCGTCGGCGTGGGGAGGAGCAGCATGGGGGAGCAACACGGGAGGGGGCGGAACCGGCGGGACACTACGGCCGTGACCCGCCGCCCCGCAGATCGACGGTTCGCACCGGTCCCCTGCCCTAGGGTGACCATCGTCCACGGTGACGGACCGTCGCTGCGGCAGTGAGCGCGAGGAGTGGGGACCGTGACGAGTGACGTCGGCGTGGTGCGGAGCGAACCCGGCCCCGCCCGGTCGCCCCGGCCGCGGGCGGACGATCCGACGTGGTGACGCCCGAACCGGCCGAGCACTCGGTCCTGGTGGTGGAGGACGCACCCGAGGCGGCTGCGCTCACCGCTGAGCTGCTGCGTTCGGCAGGTTTCCGACCCACCGTCGTCGGTGACGGCGCCGGAGCGCTCCGGGCGGTACCCGACGGCGCCTTCGACCTGGTGCTGCTCGACATCGGCCTGCCCGACACCGACGGCGTCGACCTGTGCCGGCAGATCCGGGAACTCACCGACGCGTACATCGTCATGCTCACTGCGAGCGACGACGAGATCGACAAGGTCGTGACGCTCAAGCTCGGTGCCGACGACTACATCACCAAGCCCTACTCACCCCGCGAGTTCCTGGCCAGGATCGAGGCGCTCCTGCGGCGCTCTCGGAGGACGACCACGCGGACCGTGTCCGCCCGCAGGTTCGGCGACCTCGTCGTGTTCCCCGACGCCCACCGGGTGGTGGTCGACGGTGTCGACGTGACCCTCACCCGGATCGAGTTCGCCATCCTCGACGTGCTCACCGAGCACCCGGGGCGGGTGCTGTCGCGGGACACGCTGCGGGAACGGGTGTGGGGTGCCGACTGGTTCACGGGGGACCACGTGGTCGACGTCCACATGGCCAACCTCCGCCGGAAGATCGACTCGCCGGAGGGGCCGTCGAGGATCCTCACGATCCGCGGCGTCGGGTTCCGCATGGCCGAGTCGGGGTCCGGGTGAGGACGATCGCCGGGGTGTCGCGTTGAGCGACGACGCCCCGGAGAGCGGTGACGTCGCCATGGCTGCGTTCGCCGCCGACGGCCGGGTGCTGTGGTCCAACCCTGCCTTCGACCGGCAGTTCGGGGAGGGTCCGAACCTGACCGACCTGCGCGACCTCGACCGGCGACGCATGCAGGCGCTGCTCGCCAACATCGCCGACACCGTCACGCTCGTCGACGACGAGGGGACGATCCTCTACTCGAGCGGCTTCCACTCCGACGTGCTCGGGTACGAACGCGACGAGTGGCAGGCCCGCTCGATCCTGGACCTCGCCCACCCGGACGACCTCGACGACGTCCTGATCGCCAGGCAGCAGGTGGTCGCCAACCCGGGCCGTGAGTTCCGGACCGAGGTCCGGGTGCGGTCCGCCGACTCGGGGTACCAGTGGGTCGAGCTCACCGCCGTGAACCTGCTCGAGGACCCAGCGGTCGGCGGCATCGTGATCACGACCCGCAACGTGACGGCCCGCAAGGAGCTCGAACGGGAGCTCGGCGAGCGTCGGGACCGGGCGGTCGAGGACGCCAGGATCCGCTCGGAGTTCGTGGCCCGGGTCACCCACGAACTGCGCAACCAGGTCCACGCGCTGCACGGACTCACCGAACTGCTCGGCCGCACCGACGTGCCCGGTCCGGCCCGCGACCTCGCTGCCTCGGCCCGACGGGAGGCCGAGCAGCTCGAGTTCCTCGTCGGTGAGCTGCTGGACTACTCGCGGCTCGACGCCCAGCAGGTCAGCCCCCAGCAGGCGGCGTGCGACCTGCAGACCCTGGTCGAGGACCTCGCAGCGACGGGTCGGCGCCTCGCCGGACCGGACGTCGAGGTGACGGGTGCGCTCAGGCCGGGAACTCCCCCGGTCGTGGTCACCGACGGCAACCGCCTGCGACAGGTGCTGTTGAACCTCGTGACCAACGCCGTCCGACTGACCCCCGCCGGGCGGGTGGACCTGGAGATCGGGGCGGACGACTCGGAACTCGCTGCCGTGGTCGCCGACACCGGCCCCGGGATCGGGCCGAGCGATCTGGAGCGGATCTTCCTGCCGTTCGAGCGGGCCGACGGCGGAGCCGACGGTGCC
>CAINRS010000061.1 GCA_903852755.1 uncultured Actinomycetes bacterium
CGTCCGGTGAGCGGCCGCTCAGGCCGCGCTGCAACTCAGTCGACCGCAGGGTAGGAGTCGGCGAGCTCGCGGAGATCCTTCTTGGAGACCTTGCCCAACTCGGCGGTCGGGAACTCATCGACGAAGTAGACCGCGCGGGGAACCTTGAAATCGGCCAGGTTCTCGCGGCAGACGGAGATGATCTGCTCGGAGAGTTCGTCCCGATCCAACGACCCGTCCGCCACGATCACGAACGCGACAGCGACCATGTCGAGCATCTCGTGGCTCTTGGCGACGACCGCGATGTCCTCGAGTCCGGGGACCTGACGGATGCAGTCCTCGACCTCACGCGCCGAGACGTTCTCTCCACCAACCTTGAGGGCGTCCTTGTCACGGTCGCGGTAGACGATGTTGCCGTCGTCGAGCACCTGGACGATGTCGCCGGTGCGGCACCAGCCGTCGTCGGTGAAGAACTTCTCGTTCGCCTCGTCGTTGCCCAGGTACTCGAGGCACACGGTGACCCCACGGATGCCCCGCACCCAGATCTCCCCCATCTCACCGACCTCGGCGAGCGTGCCGTCCTCCTTGACGATCAACACCTCGTAGCCGGGAGCCGGCTTGCCCATCGCCAGGTCCGGGTAGCTCTCGTAGGGGTTGTCCCGGATGCAGTGGGTCACCAACTCCGTCATCCCGTACGCAGCGACCACCCGGATGTTCATGAACTGCTCGAGGACCGGCATGATCAGACCGAACACGCCGACCCGAACGGTGTGCTGCTCAGGGATGCCCTGCTCGAACGCCGCCTTGATCACGAACGGGATCAGCGAGATGTGCGTCACTCCGTACTGCTCGATCACCGGCCAGAAGCGTGATGCCGAGAACTTCGGCTGCAGCACGACCGTCCCGCCGGTTCCGAGCACCGTCCAGATGGCCCAGCTCTGGGTGTTCACATGGAAGAACGGGAGCGACGCCAGGTAGATGTCATCCGGACGGAAGTCGACGTTGACCGGGTTGACCTTGGCGGCCCACAGCGCATTGGCGTGGGTGTGCACCACCGCCTTGGGCTTGGACGTGGTGCCCGAGGTGAAGAGGATCCCGGCGGGCAGCATGGGGTCGGCCGGCCGAACCGGTGCGTCCGCAGCGTCACCCTCCAGCGTCGAGAACGCTTCCAGACCGTGCGCGAGCTCCTCGTCGGTCGCCTGGACACCCGAGTTGTCCTCGGTGACAACGACCCACCCCAGATCAGGGCCCGCCTCGGTCACGACCGACGCGTACTTCGGTTGCGTGATGGCGCCCACGCAGTTGGTGTGCGTGATGAAGTAGTTCACCTCTGCGGCAACGCTGCGGGTGTTGGTGGTCACGGCGACGGCACCGACACGAGCGCACGCGTACCAGGCGAGCACCGCCTCCGGGCAGTTCTCGGCGTGGATCAACACCGTGTCCCCCACCCCGACGCCGCGCCGGTGCAGACCGGCAGCCACGCGCTTGGTCGCCTCGGCGAACTCGCTGTAGGTCCAGGTCCGGGACGCCCCGTCCTTCGGCTCCCACACGAGGAACGGGTGGTCACCCCGGTGCTCCGCCCGATGGTCGAGCAGCCACGGAATGTCCTGCCCCGTGAACTGGTAGGCGGCTGCAGCAGCTGCATCGATCGTCGACTGGATCACGGTCCCCCCGTTCAGGCTCCGGAACGACCACTCGGGCGCACGACCGGAGCACCCGACGCCCTGTGCGAACCGGAGACTAGATCCCGCCCGCGTCCACGGCCCAAGCAGTCAGTCGGTCACCGGCCGGGGGGACGGGAATCCGCCCGAATGCGAGAGCGCGCTCGGGAGTTCGTGACCGATCCGCCCCTCGAGCCACGGGGTGAGCTCGACCAACCGCTCGGGATCGATCCCAGCGGACCACCCGCTCCGGCCGAGCACGTAGAGCAGGTCCTCCGTGGCCAGGTTGCCCGTCGCTCCGGGGGCGAAGGGACAGCCCCCGAGTCCACCGACCGATGCGTCGAAGGTCCGGACACCCCACTGGAGGGCTGCCACGACGTTGGCGATCGCCGTGTTGCGCGTGTCGTGGAAGTGGCACCGCAGCCGGACACCGCCCCCATCGATGACTGCTGACACCGCGTCGAGCCGCTCGGTCACATCCCGAGGAACCGCCACACCGATCGAGTCGGCCAGTGCGAGTTCGTCCGGTGCGGAGACCTCCACCAGATCGGAGACCACCTCGACCAGACGGGTCACCGGCACCTCTCCCTCGTAGGGGCAGCCGAAGCTCGTCGAGATGGTGACCGACGTCGGCAGGCCGGCACCCCGGGCCAGATCGACGAGCTCTCGACACTCGTCGACCAGCGCCTCGACCGGTCGACCCTGGTTGGCGAGCGCGAAGCCGTCCGTGGCCGCCACGACGAGGTTGACCTCGTGGACCCCGCTGTCGAGTGCGCGTCGGAGGCCACGGCCGTTGAGCACCAGCCCGATCAGCCTCGTCGGGCCGAGACGATCCGACGATCGGATGGTGTCGAGCACAGCTTCGGCATCGGCCATCTGGGGGACCCGGTCGGGGTGGACGAAGCTGACCGCCTCGATCCGCTCGGCGCCGGCGGCGGCCAGACGGAGGACCATCTCGGCGCGGTCACCGACGGGCAGCACCGCCGACTCGGCCTGGAGGCCGTCCCGGGGACCCACTTCGACGATCTGCACCGTTCCGGTCATCGATGTGGAGTCTCGCACGCAGCAGGGCCGGACTCCGGCTGACACGTCGGGTGGTACCGGCACGGGTAGCGTTGGAGATCGTGGTTCCGGAGTCAGGAGGATCGGATTCCGGCGCGGCTCGTGTGGTCAGGCGGCGGCCTCGACCGAGTCGACGACGGGGCCTCCCCACGCTGGCGCTCAGCGCACTCGCAATCGCCGCCGTCGCAGGCCTCGGCGGGGCGACCTGGTGGGGTGTGGGCCAACTCACCGCCACCACGACGACCACGACCACCACCACGACGACCACGACCACGACGACCACCACGACCACGACGACGACCACCACGACAATTCCCGGCCCACCCGGACGCCGAGCGACGAACATGGTCGAGACCGGAGACGCCCTGTTCGGCGAGCCCGTCGTGTCGCTCACCTACGACGACGGGCCCGATCCCCGGTGGACGCCCCAGATCCTCGACATCCTCGCCCAGAACGACGTCCGTGCGACCTTCTTCGTGCTCGGCAGCAACGCACAACGACACCCGGACCTGCTGGACCGGATCGTGCGCGAAGGGCACACCATCGGCAACCACACGTTCAACCACCCGGAGCTGCCGAAGCTCAGCGACGAGGGTGTGGCGAACGAGGTCGGCCCGTTCGATGCGTGGTTGGCCTACCGGGGCATCACCACCGACTGCGTCCGGCCTCCGTACGGCGAGACCAACGAGCGCGTCGACGGCATCATCCGCGACGTCAGCGGAGACGACCACACCATGCTCTGGACGATCGACACGAGGGACTGGCAGAAGCCGTCGGCCGCGACGATCGTCGAGCGGATCACCAACCAGCTCCACCGCGGTGCGGTGATCCTCATGCACGACGGCGGCGGCGACCGGCCGTCGACGGTCGAGGCGACGGCGCAGGTGATCCCGCTGATCAAGGCCGCCGGCTACGAGATCCGCCCCGTCTGCTGACGGGGCCGTCGACTCACGCCATGAGGTCGGGGAAGACCCGGCTCACCTTGCGGGTCAGGTACTCGCCGTAGGTCCGGTTCCCGGTGAAGAGTTCGTCGCTCAGCGGGTCGACGCCGTCCCAGCGGTCGACCGCATGGGTGCTC
>CAINRS010000062.1 GCA_903852755.1 uncultured Actinomycetes bacterium
GACCGCTCGGGTCGGCGGCCTGCTCGCCCTGGCGGCAGCGGCGGCCTACCTGCTGCTGTCCCGCACGCTGCCGCAGGAGCCGGGCCCGTCCCGGGTCCCTGATCGCGCACCGGACTCGTCGCCGGACACGGCGTCGGCCGATGAGCCCGGGACGGGTGGGGGAGTCGCCGGCTGGTACCTGCTCTACGGGCTGTGCGGACTCGCCGCCCTCGCACTCCAGCAGTCGATGTTCCGGCTCGTGGGGGCGACGATGCGCTCCAACTCGTACTCGTTCCCGACCGTCATCGCGCTCTACCTGACGTCGTTCGCACTCGGGATGGCCGTCGGGTCCGCAGTCGTGCGTCGTGTGCGCGACCCGCGCCGGGCGTTCCTCTGGAGCCAGTTCGGGGTGGGGGTCGCAGCGCTCGGGTCGCTGGTGGTGCTCACCGTGGTGCTGCCGGCGACGCCGCTCGGGGGTGTGCTCCGGGACTGGTTCAACTCCGACGGTTACGCGAGCGGGTTCAACTTCGGCGACCCGGGCCGGCTCCTGTTGTTCGGCCTGTTGCTGCCGGCGCTCGTGGTGGTGGTGCCGGTCGGGCTCATGGGGCTGAGCTTCCCGTTCGTCGAGCGGATCGTCGTCGACGCCGAGGGGTCGGTGGGTCGTTCGACCGGCCGGCTCATCGCCGTCGGAACGATCGGCAACGTGGTCGGGGTGTTCGTGGGTGCGTTCGTGCTCGTCGGGGCGTTCGGCACCGCCGGGACCCACGTGCTGGTGGGTGCGGTGCTCACGGTGCTGGGACTGCTCGCGGCGGTCCGGGCGACCACGACTCCCCGTCGCGTGGTGTCCGGTGTGGCGGTCGTGGTGGTCGTCGTAGCGTTGGTGGCGACGGCGCCGACCAACGGCGAGCTGTGGGCCCGGTTCGTGGGGGCCGACTCGACCGACGACATCATCCTGTCCGAGGACGTCGACTGCGCCTCGGTGGTCGAGCGGTACGGGGGGTCGAACTTCCAGCTGGTCATCAACGGTGCCAGCCAGAACGGCTACCCGTTCGACGACTTCCACGTGCTGATCGGACTCGTGCCGTCGCTCATCGCCGACCGACCCGGTCCGGCGCTCGCCGTGGGGTTCGGCGCCGGGTCGACCGCCTACGGGCTGCTCGCCGACGACCGGCGCACCTCGGTGACCTCCGTCGAGTTGTGCGGCGGTCACTACGTCGTGGCCGACCAGCTCGCCCGGGAGGGGGTGCCCGAGTACGAGCTGCTCCGCGACGACCCCCGGCACCTCCCGCTGACCGCCGACGGCCGGCGGTTCCTGGCCACCACCCCGGAACGGTTCGACGCGATCGTGGTCGACACCCTGCGCACCACCTCGAGCGGCAGCGGGCAGCACTTCTCGACCGACTTCTTCGCCCTCGCCGCCGACCGGCTGGCTCCCGGCGGGGTGTTCGTCGAGTGGATCCCGACGCTGCGGACCCGCAACTCCGCCGCCAGGGTGTTCCCGCACCTCGTGTCGCTGCGGGTCGCCGACTACAACGACAGCGACTTCATGATCGGGAGCTGGACGCCGCTCGAGGTGACGCCGGAACTGCTCGTCGAGCGATTCGACCGGTACGCGGCGGCGAGCTTCCCGCCCGAGCAGCGGGCGCGCCTGCGGGAGTTCCTGGCGACCTGGGACGTCGAGTGCATCAACGACGGCGCCGTGGTCGACTCGGTGCCGTCGTCCGCCGAGAACCGGGACCGGCGTCCGCGCGACGAGTTCTACCTCGACAACGGCTTCATCGGGGAGTCGCAGACCTACCGGACGTGCACGACCGGCACCGTCGGCCGGCTCGTCCCCGGCCGGCCGGCGGGCTGAGCGGTGGCTGCCGTCCCCGGCGACCGGGCGTCGACGTGGCGCACGTCCTACACGCGGGTGCGCAAGAACCCGTTCACCCCGGTCGACCGCACCAACCGGGCCCGGCTGCGGGCCCTCGGCGTCGACGTGGTCGGGTTGGGCGGTTCGTGGCTCGACGTCGGCGCCGGTGACGGCAACCTGACCGCAACCCTGCTCGGCATGGGGGCGGCACGGGTGACCTCGGTCGAGGTGCAGCACGAACTGGCCGAGCGGGTGCCGGGCGGGGCGGCGGTGGTGGTGGGCGACGCCCGGCACCTGCCGCTGTCCGGCGGTTGGGCCTCGGTGGCGGTCCTCATGGACGTGCTGCACCACGTCGCAGTGGACGAGCTCGACGGGGTGCTCGCCGAGGTGGCCAGGGTGCTGCGCCCCGGCGGCCACCTGCTGGTGTGCGAACCGGCGCCGACGGTGGTCCGCACGGTGCTGACCGTCCTGTTGGAGAGCCCGCTCGCGTCGCTGAGTCAGTTCTCCCGCGACAAGCGGCGCATGGTCGAGCTCGAGGCCGACACGCTCGTCCCCTGGCTCGCGGACGAGCCCGGGTTCGTGCGCCGGGCGTCGGCGGCCGGATTCGAGCTCACCCACACCGCCCGGCGGCCGATCCACACGCTCCGCCGCTTCCGACGCACGTCCTGACCGTCGGCTCCGTCGGGCGTGGGAGACTCGCGCCCATGGCCGCCCCGGAACCTGCTGACGAGCACCGGCACGTCGCCGACGACGAGCTGCTCTGGAACGAGAGCTACTACCTGGACTTCTTCACCGAGGACCTGTCGCTCGGCGGGTACGTGCGCATCGGGCTGTACCCCAACCTGCAGCGGGTCTGGTACTGGGCGTGCCTCGTGGGGCCCGACCGGCCGCTCGTGACGGTCATCGACCACGACGTCCCGCTGCCGTCGGGCGCCCGGTCCCTCGAGATCCGTCACGAGGGCCTGTGGGCCGACCACATCGTGGAGTCGCCCCTCGAGCACATGTCGGTCAACCTCGAGGCGTTCGCGCTCGCGCTCGACGATCCGCGTGCGGTCTACGGCGACGCCCGGGGCGACCGGGTGCCGTTCGGGTTCGAGCTCGACTTCCTGACCGACCGGGCGGCGTACCAGTGGCCGCCGGTGACGCCCCGCTACGAGATCCCCTGCCGTGTCGAGGGCGAGATCCTGGTGGGCGACGAGCGGATCCCCTTCGACGGCTGGGGGCAGCGCGACCACTCGTGGGGCGCCGCCCGGGACTGGTGGTCCAACCAGTGGAGCTGGACCGCGACCCGGCTCGAGGACGGGACCCGCACGCACGCCGTGGGCGGACTGCTGGCCGGTCACGACTGGGGGGTCGCCTACCGACTCGATCCCGACGCCACTGACTTCGTCGAGGACGACGTGGTGGCCCTCGAGGTGGAGGAGGCGCCGGACCGGCTCCCCGTTCGGACGTCGATCGACTCCTGCGGACTGGCGCTCGGGTTCTCCCCGGTGGCGTACTCGCCGGTGCTGCTCGTGCACCCCGACGGCCGTGAGGCCCGGTTCCCCCGGGCCCTCGCCCGGGTCACCGCCGAGGACGGTCGCACCGGTGGGGGCTGGATCGAGTGGAACCAGCCGCCGACCGACGCCCGCCTGCCGTTCCCGACCTGACCGGTCGCACCCGTCCGCCGTGTTCTCGGTGCAGCCACCCCCGCCGGCGAGGGCTGGTTGCACCAGGTTCGGTTGCGTACCGCCCTCGGAACGCGAACGAGGCTGCGGTCCCCGCTGACCGCAGCCTCGTCCGATTCCCCCCAATTGCCCCGGAGGAGTCCTCCGGGTGGTTCCCGCGAGCTGAACTGATCCCCAGCGTACGGACGAGGACCAGAACTGCCCACTGGCAGAACTACCCACTGGCCACCCCGGTCGGGCCGCTCAGGGCCCTGCGGGATCGGGGCCCTGCGGGATCGGGGCCCTGCGGGATCGGGGCCCTGCGGGATCGGGGCCCGGGGGACCGGGAGGGAGCGGAGCCCGCTCAGGCCGGGTGCTCGACCACGGTGACGATCCCGCCGCGCACGTGCTGGGTGAGGCGCACCCGTACGTCGGCCACCGCCGGTGCGTGCCCGGCCAGATGGTCGTGCAGCTCGACCGCGAGGTGCTCGGCGAAGATCCGACGGTCCCGGAACCCGGTGAGCCACAGCTTCAGTGACTTCGATTCGACGGCGTGGGTGAGCGCCGTGTAGCCGATCTCGGCGGTGTAGCGGTCGGGCTGGATGCCCGGCACCGCAGGGCACAGCGCCAGGAGTTCGTCGGTCCGGAACGTCACCCGGACCGGTGCCGCCACCTCGAAGAACTCGAGGCCCGTGGACTCCTCGGCGCCGACGGTCCGGCCGAGCAGCGTCAGCTCGGGCGGGGCCGGGTCCCCTCCACCGACGATCGGATCGCCGTCGTTCACCCCTGTTCGCACTTCTTGGTCACGTAGTCGCCGAGCCGCTTGATGGCGTCGGTGAACTGCTGGGAGTTGGTGATCTGCTCACGGGCCGCCTGGTCGGGGGCCTCCTGGATCGCCTGGAGCTGCTGGCGCAGGTAGTCCAGATCGGTCCGCACCTCGGGCGGGGCGTCGGCGGAGATCTCGTCGAGCGTCTTCTGGGCGTTCGCCTGGTCCTGCTCGCTCCCGAGCGCCTGGACGGTGAACCTGCCGACGTTGATCACGAGCTCGGCGCACCCCCGGGCCTGCTCGAGGGACGAACACGCGGTCGGAACGACCAGCCCGGCGGCGATCAGCAGTGCGGCCAGACCGGCAGCGAAGCGACGGTCGGCGGTGCGGAGGGACGAGGCCATGACAGGGTCCTTTCGGTCGCCCCGGTGACTGCCCGGGGTCGTCCGGGAGCGTAGTGGTGGGCCGCTCGAACCCGGTGGCGGCGGTCCCGGGGGCTCGTCCCGGGCTGACGGGCCGCTCAGCCGACCTTGCGCTCGCCGAGACGCCGGCGGTTCACGATCATCGACTTGGCGTAGTCCCGGTTCATCATGGCGATGAAGTCGACGCTGATCTCCTTGGGGCACGCCTCCTGGCACTCGCCGTAGTTCGTGCAGGACCCGAAGAACTCCTCCATGGTCTCGACCATGGCCTTGGTGCGCTGGAACCGCTCGGCCTGCCCCTGCGGCAGCAGGTTGAGGTGCTGGATCTTGGCGGACGTGAACAGGTTGGCCGCCGAGTTCGGACACGCCGCGACGCAGGCTCCGCAGCCGATGCACGCCGCTGCGTCCATGGCGGCATCAGCGGCGTCCTTCGGGACGGGCGTCTCGTTGGCGTCCTGGGCGGCGCCGGTGTTGACCGTGATGTACCCGCCGGACTCGATGATCCGGTCGAACGCCGCCCGGTTGACGGCGAGGTCCTTGATGACCGGGAACGCAGCGGCCCGCCAGGGTTCGATGGTGATGTGGTCCCCGTCGCTGAACTTGCGCATGTGCAGCTGACACGTGGCCGTGCCCTTCTGCGGGCCGTGCGCCTGCCCGTTGATCATCAGCCCGCAGCTGCCGCAGATGCCCTCACGGCAGTCGTGGTCGAAGGCGATGGGCTCCCGGTTGTCGGCGATGAGCTGCTCGTTGACGTAGTCGAGCATCTCGAGGAACGACGCGTCGTCGGCCACCGTCGTGGAGTACTCCTCGAAGCGTCCTGATGCGTCGGGGCCGTCCTGGCGCCAGACCTTGAGCTTGAGGTTCAGCATCTTCGTCACGTTCGTACTCTCGTTCCTCGCAGGTGGGTTCGTGTGTCCTCAGCGGCGTCGGGTGACGCTCACTTGTAGCTGCGCTGGGTCAGCTGGACGTTCTCGAAGTCGAGCTGCTCCTTGTTGAGCACGGCGTCGCGCTGGACGTCGGGGCCGCCCCACTCCCAGGCGGCGACGAAGGCGAAGTGCTCGTCGTCGCGCTGCGCCTCGCCCTCGGGGGTCTGGTGCTCCTCCCGGAAGTGGCCGCCGCAGGACTCCTCACGTTGCAGCGCGTCGGCCACCTTGAGCTCGGCCATCTCCATGAAGTCGGCCACGCGGAGCGCCTTCTCGAGCGACTGGTTGAACCCGCTCGGGTCGCCGAGCACCCGGACGTCGGACCAGAACTCCTCGCGCAGCGCCGGGATCTCCGAGAGCGCCTTCTCGAGGCCGTTCTTGTTCCGGCTCATGCCGCAGTAGTCCCACACCAGCTTGCCGAGCTCGCGGTGGTAGTGGTCCGGGGACCGGGTGCCGCCGACAGCGACGAGCTGGTCGATGCGGGACTGGGACTCGGCGACCGTCTGGGTGAACGCCGGGTCCGACGTGTCCATGACCGGCGTGCCGAGCAGGCCCGCCAGGTAGCCGGGCACCGTGGCGGGTGCCACGAAGTAGCCGTCGGCGAGGCCCTGCATCAGGGCCGACGCACCCAGGCGGTTGGCGCCGTGGTCGGAGAAGTTGGCCTCGCCGAGTGCGAACAGGCCCGGGATCGACGTCATCAGGTTGTAGTCCACCCACAGCCCGCCCATCGTGTAGTGGGTCGCCGGGTAGATCCGCATCGGCACCTGGTACGGGTCCTCGCCGGTGATGCGCTCGTACATGTCGAACAGGTTCCCGTAGCGGGCCTTGATGGTCTCGGCGCCGAACCGTTCGATCGCGTCGCTGAAGTCCAGGTAGACGCCGTTCTTCAGCGGGCCGACGCCCCGGCCCTCGTCGACGACGGTCTTGGAGTTCCGGGAGGCGACGTCGCGGGGGACCAGGTTGCCGAAGCTCGGGTACTTGCGCTCCAGGTAGTAGTCGCGCTCGTCCTCGGGGATGTCGCCCGGCGCCCGCTGCTCGTCGAAGGCCGTCGGCACCCAGATCCGACCGTCGTTGCGGAGCGACTCCGACATGAGCGTGAGCTTGGACTGGAACTCGTCGGCCGGCGGGATGCAGGTCGGGTGGATCTGCGTGAAGCACGGGTTGGCGAACGC
>CAINRS010000063.1 GCA_903852755.1 uncultured Actinomycetes bacterium
ATCAGCTTGGACACGACCCCGGAGGACGAGATGTAGGTCACGCCGGCCAGGACGACGCACGCGACCGGCGACCACCCCAGGACCAGTCCGATTGCGGCACCCGGGGCAGCGTTCAGCACCAGGTCGACCACACCCGACCTGGCGTGCCGACGGAGCTCGCCGGTGAGCTCGCGCGGGGTGAACTCGAGGCCGAGCATGAACAGGAGGAGGAGCACTCCGATGTCGGCGGCGAGGTCGACGAACTCCTGGGTCTGGACCGTCCGGTCCGCTCCCGACACACCGACGACGAGTCCGAGCAGCAGGTAGAAGGGGATCGGTGAGATGCGGAGCCGGAGCGCGATGCGGCCCAGCACCCCGAGCAGGACGACCAGCAGGCCGAGCTGGACGAACGCCGCTGCGGTCTCGGATCCCGAGGCGGCGAGGATCACGAGCCGAGCAGCTCCCGCAGACGCACGACGGCGTCGACCGTCCCGACCGCGACGACCGTCGAGCCACCCGGCAGCACGACGTCCGGGCCCGGACCCGGTACGGCGACGTCACCGTCCATCACCGCGGCGATGCTCGCGCCCGTCGCCGTCCGGACGTGCAGGTCGCCGATCGTCCGGCCGGCCGACGGCGACGACGGGTCGACCGCGACCCAGTCGATGGCGAGGTCGTCGAGGCGCAGCAGGGTCGACGCGGCGTCGTTGACGATCCGGTCGCCTCCGAGCAGGTCGACGAGCACGTCGCTGTCGTGCTCGTCGAGCGGCACGACCGACCGGCAGGCGTCGACGTCGTCGGCGTCGTAGAGCAGGAGGTCACGTCGACCGGTGCGGGTCTGGATCACCCCGAGGCGCATCCCACCCCGGGTGGTGAACTCCCTCCGGACGCCGATGCCCGGCAGCTCGGTCTCCTCGATGTCCGCCACGACCGACCTCCTGGTCGCTCCACCACCGGACTCGGTGCGTCCGCAGGTTCCGTTGGCCCCACGCTACGTTCCGGTCGAACTCCACGGGTCCCCACCCGGGTGGGGAGCGGGAGGGATCGCTTCGACGCAGATCGGGACGGTCGCCTAGCCTGCCCCCACTCGTCGAGAGGGCCACGTACCGAGAGTCGGTGTCGGCCGGGGAGGTAGACCCATGCCAGGTTCGGTGATTCTGCAGGGGGCTCGGACCCCGATCGGCAAGATGTCCGGCTCGCTCGCCGGGTTCAAGGGTTCGGACCTCGGTGGCATCGCCATCGCCGGGGCACTCGACCGGGCGGGGGTGTCGCCCGAGGACGTCGACTACGTGTTCATGGGGCAGGTCCTGCTCGCCGGTGTCGGGCAGATCCCGGCCCGGCAGGCCGCCGTCGCCGCCGGCATCCCGATGAACGTGCCCGCCACCACCGTCAACAAGGTGTGCCTGTCGGGCATCAACACCATCCTGCTCGCCGACCTGCTCATCCAGGCGGGGCTCGCCGAGGTCGTGGTCGCCGGCGGGCAGGAGTCCATGACCAACGCCCCGTACCTGCTGCCCGACGCCCGCTCCGGCATGCGGATGGGCGACAAGTCGGTGGTCGACTCGATGATGTACGACGGGCTGTTCTGCGCCTTCGACCAGTGCGCCATGGGGGCCGGCACCGAGAAGTACGCCGCGTCGGCCGGTCTGGGCCGTGACGAGCAGGACGCGCTCGCTGCGGCGTCGCACGAGCGTGCGGCCCGGGCCCAGAAGGACGGCCTGTTCGACGACGAGATCGTCCCGGTGACCATCCCGCAGCGCAAGGGCGACCCCGTCACGTTCACCACCGACGAGGGCGTGCGCGCCGAGACGACCCTCGAGTCGCTCGGCGCCCTCCGACCGGCGTTCGACAAGGCCGGCAACATCACGGCCGGGAACGCGTCGCAGATCTCCGACGGTGGCGCTGCGGTGATCGTGGCGTCCGAGGCGGCCGCCGAGCGGATCGGTGGCAACCCGCTCGGCCGGGTCGTCGCCTACGGCCAGGTGTCCGGCCCGGACGCATCGCTGCTCACCCAGCCGTCCCGCGCCATCCTCCAGGCCCTGGAGCAGGTCGGGAAGTCGGTCGGCGACGTGGACCTGTTCGAGCTCAACGAGGCGTTCGCCGCCGTCGGCGTGGCCTCGATGGCCGAGCTCGGCATCACCGACGAGGTCACCAACGTCAACGGTGGAGCCATCGCACTGGGCCACCCGATCGGCATGTCGGGGACCCGCATCGTCCTGCACCTGCTCAACGAGCTCCGTCGCCGTGGCGGTGGCACCGGCGCGGCCGCGCTCTGCGGTGGCGGCGGGCAGGGCGACGCCATCATCGTCGAGACGGTCTGATCCTTCGGTCGCCGGCCCGGCCGCTCAGGTGAGCAGGCCGGCGACCCGGGACAGGACGAGCAGCAGCAACGACAGCGACAGCGACGCCTGCAGCATCATCGTCGCCTTGACCCAACGCAGCGCCGGGATCGCGTCCGCGGACGCGAACGACGCCGCGTTGGTGAACGACAGGAACAGGTAGTCGAAGAAGAACGGGCGCCAGTCGGGCGCGCCGAGTGACGGATCGGTCATCTGCGGGAAGATGATCGCCGGGGGCTCGTCCCCCGTCCCCTCGGCGCGGTGTCCCGGCCCACCCCGGTCGTACTCCCAGTACCAGAGCGCGAAGACGATCACGTTGGTCGCCCAGACCGCGGCGGTGTTGACGAGCAGGTCGAACGCGTCGATGTCGACGGCCCGGCCCAGGATCTGCACGGTCAGGACCGCACCGGTCGCCAGGTTGCCGAGCGACAGCAGCACGATCAGCCCCTGGCTGAGGCGACGGACCCCCGGGGTGTGCGTGTGGATGTGCCTGCCGACCAGGTCGCCGTCCTCACGGCTGCTGAACATCAACACCAGGAGCACCAGGACGAGCAGGGTGAACAGCGCCGAGTCAACCCACACGTCCATGACCGTCGGGGTGACCAACTGCAGGAACGCAGCGACGAGGATGGCCAGGAAGACCGGCCAGTAGGGCTCCCGGCCCGGACCGCGCCAGGCCGCCGGGTCCGCGGCCATCAGTCGGTCGTGGTCGGACCGGCGACGACCCGCCGGCCCTCGAGCGCCCGGCCGAGCGTGAGCTCGTCGGCGTACTCGAGGTCGCCGCCGACCGGCAGGCCGTTGGCGATCCGCGAGACGACCAGGCCGGGAGCGTCGAGCATCTTGATGAGGTACAGGGCCGTGGCCTCACCCTCGAGGTTCGGGTTGGTGCAGATGATGACCTCGGTGACCTGCTCGTCGACGACCCTGCCCAGCAGCTCACGGATGCGGAGCTGCTCGGGGCCCACCCCCTGCAGGTGGTCGATCGCCCCCTGGAGGACGTGGTACCGGCCACGGAACTCACGCGTGCGCTCGATCGCCACGACGTCGCGGGGCTCCTCGACGACGCACACCACGTGCGGGTCGCGGCGGTCGTCCCGGCAGATCTCGCAGCGCTGCTCCTCGGACAGGTTGAAGCAGGTCTCGCAGAACCCGACCCGGTCCTTGGCCGCCAGGATGGCGGCCGCCAACCGGCTCGACTCCTCCGCGTCGGCCTTGAGCAGGTGGAACGCGATGCGCTGGGCCGACTTGGGTCCGACCCCGGGAAGCCGGCCGAGCGCGTCGATCAGGTCCTGGACCGCTGCTGCGAACGCCACCTACGCACCCCCGAGCAGTCCGCCGAGATCACCCAGGCCGGCCATCGGGTCGGACTGTCGCTGGAGCTCGGCCACCTGCTGCTGGGCGTCGGCGAAGGCTGCGACGACCAGGTCGCCGATCATCGACGGGTCGTCCGGGTCGATGGCTGCGGGCTCGACGTCGACGCGGAGCAGGTGCAGGTGCCCGTTGAGCACCACACGAACGACACCTCCGCCGGCTGTGCCCTCGACCCGGGCGTCGAGGAGCGACGCCTGCGCCGCCGCGACCTGTTCGGCGGCCTGGGTGGCCGCAGCGAGCAGTCCACCCAGGTCGAGTCCGGGCAGCCCGGCGGCGTCCGCCGCGCCCGGGTCCACCAGGTCCGGTCGCACCACATCCCCTGGTCCGGCATCGTCCCCTGATACGACGTCGTCACCTGATCCGGCGACGGGATCACCCGGTGCTCCGCTCACTGTCCACCTCCGTCGGTCGTCCCGTCCTCGACCACCACCGCGCCGGGGAACGCCTGCGTCAGCCGGGCCACCCCCGAGGTCGCGACGTCGCTCGCATCCTCGAGTTCGGACACGTCGACGTACTCGTCGGACTCGTCGTCGTCGGCACCGGTCGGCGGGGCGTCGGCCGACGGAGTGTCCGGGTCCGGAACGGCGTCCGATGCCGGGGCAGGACTCGGAGCGGGTGCCGGAGCGGGAGCAGGATCCGGGGCGGGAGCAGAATCCGCTTCGGGGGCTGCGGCTGGGTCAGGGACAGGGGCGGAAGCCGGGGCCGGGGCCTCAGCACGGTCCGGCCGTGCGGGTGCCGGGCCTGCGGCGGCCGGTCCCGATGTGCCGATTGCGAGCGTGAGTTCGACCGGACCGCCGAGCAGGCCACCGAGCGTCTCGGAGAGCGACGGGACGAGATCCTCGACGCGCGCCATGGTCGCCGAGTTCTCGACCGACAGGTAGATGGTCGAGCCCTGCACCGAGGCCACCCCGACCCGGCTCAGGATCGCCCGGGCCTTGCCCGTGAGCGACGGGACCACCTGCTCGGTGAACACCCGGGCGACGGCCGCGGCGTCGAGCGCTCCGTCCGTCGGCGCCGCTGGTGCCGCCGGTCCCGATGGTGCCGCAGGAGCAGCCGGTGCCATCGGTCCCGCTGGTGCCGCCGGAGCAGCCGGGTCCCCCGACACCTGGCCCGTGGTCGTGACCTCGGCCGGCCGGGTCGACTGCGGTGTCGCACCTCCGGCGGAGCCGGGATCGGCGGCCGGGGCCCCACGACCGTCGACCGAGTCGGTCGACGTCCGCCCGGGTCGGGTCGGCGCAGGACCCGGTCGAGCCGGCGCGCGGGCGGGACGGGCCGGTGCCGGCTCCGGCCGCGCGGGCGACGTGGCCGCACCGAGCGCGGCGCGAGCCTGCGCGGCGCCACTCGACCGACCGGAGGGAGCCGTCGTGGTCGCGTCGGCCCGGGTGCGATCCGGTGCGTCGCCCTCGACCGTCGGCGTGTCCACAGAACCACCACCAGCCGACGCTGCGGAGCGCCCCGACTCGAGCGCCGTGACCCTGGCCTCGAGCTCGGCGAACTGGTCGACCTCGGCGGTGAGCGAGACGACCGCCACCTCGAGCGGCACCCTGGGGTCGGCGGCGTGGCGCATGTCGACGATCGCCGAGCCGATCCGCTCGAGCGCGCGGGTGGTGCGTCGGGTGCCGAGCTCTGCGGCCCAGCGCTCGGCCAGCTCACGGTCCCGCTCGAGCAGCGTCGGCAGTTCCGCTCCGACCGACGACAGGAACGCGTGGCGAAGCGCTGCCAGCGTGTGCTCGGCGAGCACCCGCGGGTCGTGGCCCTGGGTGAGCGCCTCCGCCACGGCACCGACGGCCGCCCCGGTGTCACCAGCGGCCAGCGCGTCGACGAGCAGCTCGACCGGTTCGGCCCGGTCGACCACCCCGCCGGCGGCCACCACCTGGTCGAGCGCCGAGAGGGTGTCGCGTGCGGAACCCCGGCCGACCCGCACCACGTGCGCCACCGCCTGGTCGCTCAGGTCGAGGCCGGCGTCCTGGGCGATCCAGCGCACGTACGACTCGAGCTCCTCGGCCGACAGCAGGCGGAACTCGAAGTGCTGGGTCCGGCTGCGGATGGTCGGCAGCACCTTGTTCGGGTCGGTGGTGGCCAGGACGAAGCACACCCCGCTCGGGGGCTCCTCGAGCGTCTTGAGCAGGGCGTTGGACGCCCCGGTGCTGAGCATGTGGACCTCGTCGAGGATGTAGACCTTGGTCCGCCCAGGCGAGGCGACGACCGTGCCGCCGATGAGGCTGCGCATGTCGTCGACCTTGTTGTTGGAGGCGGCATCGAGCTCGAAGAGGTCCATGCTCGACCCGGCCTCGATCGCCACACACGAGTCGCACGCACCGCACGGCTCGCCGTCACGCAGGTCCGTGCAGTTGAGGGCCTTGGCCAGGATCCGCGCCGTCGACGTCTTGCCGGTGCCCCGCGGACCGGAGAACAGGTAGGCGTGCGACTCGGTGCCGGAGCGGACGGCGTTGCGGATCGGGCCGACCACGTGGTCCTGGCCGCGGACCTGGGCGAAGCTCGCCGGGCGGTACCGGCGGTAGAGCGAGGGAGCGGCCACGGGCCGATCCTAACGGTGGCCGGTGACTGCGGATCCCGGAGCTGGGCGGAGGACGCCGACCCGCCGGATCACGTCTCGCGATCACCCCGCCGGATCACCCGGGCCGGGCCGGCGTGTGTCCTCAGGTGGCGGCCAGGCGATCTGCGGCACACCGCAGGTTCCGCTGAGAGCTGCTGCCTCCCGGCCCTGACTCGATTCACGGGCCACGGTCGCACAGGACCCGGCCGCCGCCTGAGGACACACGCGTTCCTGCAGGCTACCCTGACCGGCGGTTCGTCCGCACCGGCAGGCCGCAAGCCACCGGTGCGGCACCGCACCAGGAGAGGTGCGAGAGCGGACGATTCGGCACGCCTGGAACGCGTGTGTGGCGGCAACGTCACCGTGGGTTCGAATCCCACCCTCTCCGCAGTCCCGGCCCGCCACCAGGCGGGTCGGCCCGCGTCCGGTCGTCGACCGCGGCCCGACGGACGTCGTCACCGGTAACGTCGCATCCGTGTCGCACACGCTCGAGCCCGACGACCGGCACGAGGCGTGGATGCGGGCCGCACTCGCCGAGGCCGCCGGCGCGGCGATCGAGGGTGAGGTCCCGATCGGGGCGGTCGTCGTCCACCTCGGCGACCCGGCCGGACCACGGATCATCTCCTCCCGACACAACGAGCGGGAGGCCACCGTCGATCCGACCGCCCACGCCGAGGTGCTCGCCCTCCGTGACGCCGCTGCGCACCTGGGCCGCTGGCGGCTCGACGACTGCCTGCTGGTGGTGACGCTGGAACCGTGTCCGATGTGCGCCGGGGCGGCGTGGGCAGCCCGCATCGGCGGGGTGGTGCAGGGCGCGCCGAACGCCGATGCCGGAGCGCTCGGGAGCCTCTACCACCTGGGTCAGGACCCACGGCTCAACCACGAGTTCCCGGTGCGGCACGGAGTGCTGGCCGACGAGTCGGCCGAGGCGCTGCGGGCGTTCTTCGCCCAGCGGAGGTAACACCGGCATCGGCAGGCCCGGCGCCACCCGTCACGCCACCGGTCGGCTCTGACAGAGTGGACGGATGGACACCACCGTGCTCGTCGACGGCCGCCACTTCACCGAGGACCCCCGCTGGCGGGACGGTCGACTCTGGTACAGCGACTTCTACGGTCACGCCGTCCACTCGGTCGGACCCGAGGGCGACGACCGCGTCGAACTCGAACTCGACGACCAGCCGTCCGGACTCGGGTGGCTGCCCGACGGACGACTGCTCGTTGTGGCGATGACCAGCAGGCAGGTCCGCCGCAGGGAGGCAGACGGGTCGCTCGTGCTCCACGCCGACCTGTCGGACATCGCCACCTTCTGGTGCAACGACATGCTGGTCGACGCCCACGGACGCGCCTACGTCGGACACTTCGGCCTGGACCTCGACGCCTACGTGGCCGAGCACGGTGTCGACGCCCTCATGTCACCGGACGCACCGACCCTGGCGCACGTCGTGCTCGTCCGGCCCGACGGCACCGTCGAGGTCGCTGCCGACGAGATGCGGTTCCCCAACGGCACGGTGGTGACCCCGGACGGCCGCACCCTGATCGTCGCCGAGACGCTGGCCCTCCGGCTCACCGCCTTCGACGTCGGAGATGACGGTCGGCTGTCCAACCGTCGCGTGTGGGCCGACCTCTCCGCGGACCTCATCCCGCCCGACGGGATCTGCCTGGACGCCGAAGGGGCGGTGTGGGTGGCGAACGCCCTGGGGGCCGAGTGCGTCCGCGTGGTCGAGGGTGGCACCATCACCGACCGGGTCGCCACCAGCAGACGGGCTTTCGCCTGCGCACTCGGCGGGGACGACGGCACCACGCTGTTCGTCTGCACGGCGCAGACCTCCGAGGCCGACGCCTGCACGGCCGAACGGACGGCGAGGATCGAGGTCGCCACCGTCTCGGTGCCCGGCGCCGGCTCTCCCTGAGTCCGGGCCCGAGCGGAGTGGGCACCGTCCGACGCCACGGCTAACGTCGGAGCCGGAGAGTTGCCGGAGCGGACGAACGGGACGGTCTCGAAAACCGTTGAGGTCGCAAGGCCTCCGAGGGTTCGAATCCCTCACTCTCCGCCATCGTCCGGGTGGTGACCACCGGCTCCACGCCGCCGGTGGGACCCCCGGGTGGCCGCCCGACCGGAACCCGGGACCCGAACCGACGGACCGAGGCCGTCGGACCGAGGCGGTCGGACCGAGGCGGTCGGACCGAGGCGGTCGGACCGAGGCCGTCGGACGAGCGACGGCCCGGTTCACCAGTGCAGGTCGAAGACCCCGGCGAATCCGGTCGCGAGCACGACCGATCCGACGAGGAACACCACCGGCAGTGCGATCCTCGCCCGGGGTCGGACGGCGAGCGGACCGGCCGCCAGCCACGCCCACACGAACGGCAGGACGGGCAGCAGGTACCGCCCCGCCGGCGCCATCCACCTGCAGAAGACCCACACCATCACCGCACTCGTCCACATCAGGACCGTGGTGGCCCACCCGAACCGGCGGCCGACCCGCGGGGCGGTGACCACGACCAGGACGAACGTGGCCGTCGCCGCGAGCTCGTTCAGGACGTCCGCGAACGAGTGGATCTCGAGACCCGGCGCCCGGATGAACGACGCCTTGACCCAGGTGCGCGGGTCGAGCGCCCCGCCGTGGCCGTAGCCCCCCGAGACCTGTGACGACCAGAAGGCGACGGGGTCACCCGTGAGTCGCCAGAGGTGGACCGAGTAGGCGGCGATCCCCCAGACCGACAGCACGACACCGACGTGCGCCGGACGCAGCCCGCGCAGCGAGCACCGGACCCCGGTCAGCGTCGACCAGCCGGCACGGCAACGGTCACGCAACCCGGTCGCCGGGGTGGCCGACGGGACGACGAGTCCTCCGGACCGGTCGAGCGCGAGCACGACGAGGTAGGCGACGAGGGCCAGTCCCATCGCCCGGGTGCCCGTGGCCGCGCCGGCGACGAGTCCCGCTGTGATCCAGCGGCCCGACTCGGCGAGCACGACCGTGCCGAGCACCAGCGCCACGAAGAGCGGGTCGCTGTAGGCGACACCGGCGAGGACGAAGGCGTAGGGGAACGTGAGGAACAGTGCGAGCGCCGTCCGGCGGGTCCGCACGTCGAGGCCGCGGTCGAGCATCCACCTCCAGAACAGGAGCGTGGCCGCGAGCCCCGAACCGGCAGCGACGAGCACCGCTGCGGTCTGCAGCCCGACGCCCGTGGTCGCCACGGCCCGGATCGCCAGCGCGTAGCCCGGGAAGCCGGCGACGAGCCCCTCCTCGGGCCGGTACCCGACCTCGGCGACCCGCAGGTAGAGCCCGGCGTCCCAGGCGATCCGGCCGCCGAGCGGGTCGAACCACCCCGTCACCGCCGACGTGGCACCGCCCCACCCGGTGGCCACGTGGTGTGCGATCCGCAGCACCCGGTCGAGGAGCACCGCCACCACGACCCAGGCCACCACCGGCTCCTGCCAGCGCGACCCGCCACCGTCCACCGTCCGGTCGGACCGGTGTTCGACCCCTGGTGGGACGGCGCTCAGATCACGCCCCCGAGGAGCAGCACCACCGCCAGACCCGCCACTGCGAAGCGGTACCAGGCGAAGACCGTCAGGTCGTGCCGCTCCAGGTAGGACACCAGCCACTTGATCGCCAGGACGGCCGAGACGAGGGCGAAGAGGGCACCGACGAGCGGTGTCACCACCCCGAACTGCTCGACCAGCGTGTCACCGCTCGTCACCAGCTTGAAGCCGCTCGCTGCCGTCAGGGTCGCGAAGCCGAGCAGGAAGCTGAACTCCACCGCTGCCACCACCGAGACCCCGACCAGCAGCGCACCCAGGATGGTGGCCAGGCTCCGGCTCGTCCCCGGCCACAGTGCCAGGCACTGCGCCAGGCCGACCACGGCGGCCTGGCGGTAGGTGATCGACAGGAGCGGGTCCCGTCCGGGGGCGTCGTCGCCGGGTCCGTCACCCAGTCGAGCGGCCGTCGCGTCGTCCGGGGGTGCACCAGCGGCCGGCCGACGGCTCGGGATCCGCCCCGTCCGCTCGAGCACGAGGATCGCGACACCACCGACGATCCACGCCGCGACGATGGGCCAGGGGCCGAAGAGCGTCGACTCGATCGCATCGTCGAACAGGAAGCCGAGCAGGGCCGACGGCACGAACGCGATCAGGAGGATCACCAGGAGGTGGCGTCCCGCCTCGGACCTGCCGACGAGACCCAGGAGCACGTCGCGGAACCTCCGCCAGAACAGGCCTGCGACCGCCACGATGGCGCCGAACTGGATGGCGATCGCGTAGGTGTTGACCGCCTCGAGGCCCGCCGAGCCCTGCTCGTCGGGCAGACCGAGCAACCGGGAGGCGACGAGGAGGTGCCCGGTGGAGGAGATGGGCAGGTACTCGGTGACACCCTCGACCACCCCGAGCACGGCCGCCTGCCACCACGACAGGCTCACCTCGGCGGCTCCCGACGCTGCGGCTCCCGACGCCGCGGTGAGCGCACCCGCCGGGTCGGCGAGGACCAGGGCCACGACGGAGGCCAGTGCCACGACGGAGGTCAGTGCCACGGTGACCGCACCGCCGGGACCGAGTCGCGGCCCGCCGATCGGCCCCCCGGACGGAGTCGGCAGCGGCTCCGGGGAGCGGGAGGACACCCGGCGAGCAGCGTGTGACTGGGGCCCCACGGTCGATACTCTCGCACCTCCGTCCACGGGCCGTGGGTACCCTGCCCTCCGTGCAGGCGGCCATGCGGATGATGCACCAGGACCCGGACGCAGTCGCCGGGGCGACGCTGGACCGGGAGACCATCCGGCGCGTCGGCACCTTCGCCCGCCCCTACCGGGCGCAGCTCATCGGGTTCGTCGCCATGATCACCGTGGGCGCGGGTCTGGCGCTCGTCCCGCCGTTGCTGTTCCGGTCGATCATCGACGACACCATCCCCTCGGGCGACCGGCGCCAGCTGGTGGTGCTCGGCCTCGTCGTGATCGGCGCCGCCGTGCTGGCCGCCGTCGTGCAGCTCGCCGAACGGCACTGGTCGGCACGCATCGGCGAGGGTCTCATCTACGACCTGCGGGTGGCACTGTTCGACCACGTGCAGCGGATGCCGCTGCAGTTCTTCACCCGATCCCAGACGGGCGCGCTGGTGAGCCGCCTCAACAACGACGTGATCGGCGCACAGCGGGCGCTCACCGGGACGCTCGGCACGGTGGTGTCGAACGTCATCACCCTGGTCGCCGTGCTCGTGGCCATGGTGGCGCTCGACTGGCGGGTGACGATCGTGGCGGTCGTCCTGCTCCCGCTGTTCCTGATCCCCTCCAAGCGTGTCGGGCGGCGGCTGCAGGGCATGACCCGCGACGCCATGCAGCTCAACGCCGACATGAACGCACAGATGACCGAACGGTTCGGGGTGTCGGGTGCCCAGCTCGTCAAGCTCTACGGCGACCACGACGACGAGCGCGACGACTTCGGCTCCAAGGCCGCCGGGGTGCGCGACATCGGGGTGCGGACCGCCATGTACTCGAGGTTCTTCCTGGTGATGATGGGCCTGGTCGGGGCGGTGGGGACCGCTGCGGTGTACCTGCTCGGTGGGCTCCAGGTGATCTCCGGAACGATCACGATCGGCACCCTGGTGGCGCTCACCGCGCTGGTGGTGCGCATCTACGACCCGCTCACGAGCCTGACCAACGCCCGGGTCGACGTCATGAGCGCGTTCGTGAGCTTCGAGCGGGTCTTCGAGGTGCTCGACGCCACCAACCCGGTGGCCGACGCACCCGACGCCGCGGTGCTGCGACGGCCCGTCGGTCGGATCGAGTTCGACCACGTCGGGTTCCGCTACCCCGCCGGTGGCGTCGGGTCGATCGCGTCGCTCGAGACGGGCCACCACGAGGGCGAGGGCGACCTGCCGCTCGTGCTCGACGACGTGTCGCTGGTCGTCGAACCCGGCCAGACGGTGGCACTGGTGGGTCCGTCGGGAGCCGGCAAGTCGACGGTCGCCTCGCTCATCCCCCGTCTCTACGACGTGACCGCCGGTGCCGTGCGGTTCGACGGGCACGACGTGCGCGACCTGACCCAGCAGTCGCTCCGCGACGCCATCGGCGTCGTGTCGCAGGACCCGCACCTTTTCCACCTCACCGTCGGGGAGAACCTGCGGTACGCCCGTCCCGACGCCACCGACGAGGACCTGCGGTCGGCGTGTCGGCACGCGCGCATCCTCGACGTGGTCGAGGCCCTGCCCCAGGGGTTCGACACCATGGTCGGCGAACGGGGCTACCGACTCTCGGGTGGGGAGCAGCAGCGTCTGGCGATCGCGCGGATGATCCTCAAGGACCCCGCGGTGGTGATCCTCGACGAGGCGACCTCGTCGCTGGACTCCGAGAACGAGGCGGCCGTCCAGGCGGCGCTCGCGGACGCCCTCGAGGGGCGGACCGCCGTCGTCATCGCCCACCGGCTCTCGACCATCACCGGTGCCGACCAGATCGTGGTCCTCGACCACGGCCGGATCGTCCAGCGCGGCCGGCACGAGGAACTCCTCGATGCCGGCGGCCTCTACGCCGACCTGTACCGGGTGCTGGTGGGGTCCGAGACGGTCTGACCGGCGACGACCCGGTCTCAGGCGAGCAGGCCGCCGTCGACGGTCAGGCAGGAGCCCGTGACGTAGGACGAGGCGTCCGATGCCAGGAACAGGGCGGCGCCGACGATCTCGGTCGGGTCGGCGACGCGGCGCATCAGCGTGGAGTCCACGATGCGCTGGTGGAACTCCGGTTCGTCGAGCGTGGCGCGCATCATGTCGGTGTCGAACGGCCCGGGAGCGATCGCGTTGACCCGGATGTGCGGGGCCCACTCCTTGGCCATCGTCCTGGTGAAGTTCCACATGGCGGCCTTGGCGCCGGTGTAGAGGCCGAGGTACTCGGCCCCGGCGAACGCTCCGGCGGTGATGACATTGATGACCGACGGCGAGGGTGAGGACCGCAGGTGGGGCAGCGCCGCGACGGCCAGCAGGATCGGCCCCTGGACGTTGGCCCGGAACCCGGCCTCGAACGCCTCGGGCGTCATGTCCCCGAGCGGACCGCCGAGCGGGTTGGCGGCGTTGTTGACGACGACGTCGATCCCGCCGTACCGGCCGACGGCCGCCTCGACGAGCGCTGCGATCTGGTCCGGCCGCCCGACGTGCGTCGGCACGGCGAACGCCTCGCCGCCGTCGGCGGTGATCTCGGCGACCACGGCGTCGCACGCCTCGGCCTTGCGGCTGGCCACCACCACCCGGG
Organism: uncultured Actinomycetes bacterium; assembly: GCA_903852755.1. Classification (GTDB taxonomy): domain Bacteria; phylum Actinomycetota; class Acidimicrobiia; order Acidimicrobiales; family Microtrichaceae; genus SXMI01. Next base: position 13,471 of record CAINRS010000063.1, read on the forward strand.
CCCCGGCGGCGGCGTAGCCGCGGGCGATGGCACGACCGAGACCCCGACTCCCGCCCGTCACCACGGCGACCCGGTCGGTGAGTTCGAAGCTGGGTCGGACGGGGGGCTGCGGCTCGGTCACGCCGACATCCTGCCCCAGCACCGGGCCCGGGGGAACCGACCCGGGGCGACCTGTCGGTGCGGTCCTCTAGGGTGCGGGTCGCTCGATCGCGCACCCGGAGGTCACCGTGCACGCACTCATCGCCACCGACGGATCCGAGGTCTCCCTCGACGCCGCCCGCAAGGGGCTGGAACTGCTCGCACCGGACCACGTGACCCTGCTCACCGTGGCCGACACCTCCATCGCCGAGGACTCGGGCGCCGGTGGGTTCGCGTCCAACCTGCTCACCCCCGAGGAGTCCGAGCAGGCCCGCGACTCGATCCTGCACGAGGGCAGCCACGACCTCACGGCCACTGCGACGGCCCTCGGGCTCGACCCGGCCACGGTGGACACCCGGCTCGTCGAGGGAGCGTCCGGCCAGATGATCGTCCACGTCGCCGGGGAGGTCGGCGCGGACGTGATCGTCGTCGGGTCCCACGGCAAGGGGTGGTTCAAGCGTGTGGTGATCGGTTCGGTGAGCGAGTACGTGATCCACAACAGCCAGATCCCGGTGCTCGTCATCCGCCCCGAGCCGCACGCCGACGCATCCGCTGCGAGCTGACGTCGGGCCGGTGGCACCTGACCCGACCCCCGAGAGCGACGGTGAACTGGCCGGTCGCTCCTGGAGCGTCGCCGACCTGCACGCCGCCATCAGCGGCGTGCTCGACGAGGTGTTCGGCTCCGAGGTCTGGGTCGAGGGGGAGATCACCAAGGTCTTCACCTCGAAGCTCGGCCACACCTACATCACCCTGTCGGACCCGGACACCACGGGCGGGCAGCCGCCGATCCTCGAGGTGACCCTCTGGAAGTACCAGCGGGCCGACATCCAACAACGCCTCAGGGAGGCGGGTGGTGCCGTCGAACTCGCCGAGGGCGTGCGCGTCCGGCTCGCAGGATCGCTCGGCACCTACGCCGTGCGCAGCCAGCTGCAGCTCAAGATGACGGACCTCGACCCCGCGTTCACGCTGGGCGTGCTCGGCCAGGAGCGGGCCCGGGTGCTCGAGGCGCTCAAGCAGGAGGGGCTGCTCGGACGCAACGCCGGCGTCCCGCTCGCCGTACTGCCCCTGCGGGTGGCGCTCATCACCAGCGTCGGCAGCGCCGCCCACGCCGACGCCCTGCACGAGCTCGAACGGTGGCAGGTCCCGTTCACGGTGCTCCAGCTCCACTCGAGCACCCAGGGCCAGGCGGCCCCGCCGGAGCTGATCGCCGCGCTGCGGACGGCGGCGGACCTCGACGTCGACGTCGTGCTGCTCGTTCGCGGGGGCGGGGCGGCCACCGACCTGGCCGCGTTCGACGACGAGCAGCTCGCCCGGACGATCGCCGGACTGTCGGTCCCGGTGGTGACGGGTATCGGCCACGAGGTCGACCACAGCATCGCCGACGACGTCGCCCACACCACGCGCAAGACACCGACCGCCGCTGCGGCGTTCCTCGGGGAACGCGCCGCCGACGCCCTGGCGCGCTTCGACGATCTGGCCGCGGCGATCGTCGGGACCGCACTGGACCGACTCGACTCCTCGGACCGACGGCTGCACCGGGCCTCGCAGCGCCTCGCCGTGTGCAGCGAGCGGGCGCTCACCGTGGCGGAAGGACGGACCGCCGAGTCGTGGCGACGCGTGACCCAGGGGGTCCGGCGGCGACTCGAGCGGACCGATGAACGGCTCCGGAGTCTCGAGTCGCGCCGGATGGCGGTCGACCCGGCCGTGGCGCTGGCCCGCGGCTGGAGCATCACCCGCGCCCCCGACGGGTCGGTGGTCCGGGATCCGTCGGTCCTCGGCGTCGGGGACGAACTCGTGACGACCGTGGCCGTCGGGACCATCCGGTCGACGGTCAGCGGCACCGACACGACGAGCACCACGACAACGGGAGGGACCACGTGAGCAGCACTGACGAGGAGACGGGCGGACCGGGATTCGCCGAGTCGCTCGCCGAACTCGAGGCCATCGTCGCCGAGCTCGAGTCGAGCGACCTGGACGTCGACCACCTGGCGGGACGCGTCGAGCGGGCCAGCGAGCTCGTGCGCGTCTGCCGGGAACGGCTCGATCGGGCACGGTTCGCCGTCGAGGACGTACTCGAGCGCACGTCCATCGACGACGACTGACCGACACGACCACCGGCAGGGACCCGGAGGTAGCCTCGAGCGGTGCCCCGTCGTGACGTCCTGACCCGCGAGTCGATCGTGGCCGCGACGCGCGACATGCTCCGGACGACCGACCTGGACGGCATCTCCCTCCGCAAGCTCGCCGGGCGACTCGGGGTGACCGCTCCGGCGCTGTACGCCCACGTCGAGGACAAGGACGACCTGCTCCGCGCCGTCGCCGAGGTCGGCTTCGGTGACCTGGTCGAGCGGATGCAGGCGGTCGACGAGGCCGATCCCCTCGAGCGGCTCCGGGCCTACGGCCGGGCCTACGTCGAACTGGCGCTCGCCGACCCGAGCGTGTTCGAGGTCATGTTCCAGTACCGCCCGGACACGATCGACCTGCCACAGGTCGACAACTCGCTCGCCGCGGCCACCGAGGCCTTCGAGCTGCCCGCCGCGGCCGTCGCCGAGGCGATCGCCGCCGGCCGCATCCACCCCGACCGCGACCCGGCGCAGGTGGCCATGGTGCTGTGGGCGACCAACCACGGCTGCGCGACGGTGCTGCTGCTCGGCGCACGCGACGGCACGGTGATCATCCCCAGGGAGTTCGAGCACCTGCTCGACGACGTGGTCGACACCACCCTCGCCGGGCTCGCCACCCCACCGAACGGCTGACGTCGACCACCGGACCGGCCGGCGGTCCGTCAGGGAACGGCGGCGAACCGTTCGAGTGCGACCGCCAGCGGGTGCCGGGACACCCCCGGACCGCCGAGCAGGGCCTCGATCCACGGCGGTCGGAGCGCCGTGTCGATGTTGACGGGCTCGGCCAGGTCGCTGCCGTCGAGGATGAAGTCCATGAAGTTCTGGACGTAGGACTCCGGACGGGGATCACGGGACAGCTCGACCAGCGCGAACGGATCGGGGGCTCCGGTGCGTCCGGTCTCGGGGTACACGATCGCCGCCGACCCCGGCTCGGTGCCCCCGCCCACCAGACCGGGGCCGTCGGTGAGGGCGAGACCCCGGACCAGTTCGGGTCGGGCCCCGGTGACCAGGAGCCCGATGTACGCACCGAGCCCACGGCCGACGATCGTGACGCTCCCGACCCGGGCGATCACGGCGTCGACGTCGGCGACCAGGATCTCGGCGGTGTACCCACCGCCGACCGGCACGGTCGACTCGCCGTGGCCCGTGAAGTCCAGCCCCAGCACGGGACCCGGCCAGCGCAGACCCGTCGGCACGGCGTCCGGGGTCGACTCGCCCAGGCCGTGCAGGAGCAGCAGCGGCCGGCCGTCGCCCGACTGCAACTCGTGGAGTGCGAGCCGGATCCGGTTGTGCTGGATCCACGTGGTGGTGCGGGCCGTCACCCGAGGAACCCGATCACGAGGTCGGCGACCCGGCGCGGTTGCTCGATGTGGACGAAGTGACCGACCCCCTCGAGCACCTCGAACCGGTGGTCACGCGGCAGGAAGCCCGCCACGTGCTCCGGCAGGGTCCCCCACCCCATCAGCTCCTGCTCGAGTCCCAGGACCCCCAGGAACGGCACACCCAGTCCGGGCAGGTGCCGGAGCGCCCACTCCGGCTGGAACGGCCCGAAGCCACCGAGCCGCATGGTCGGGTCGATCTTCCAGCGCCAGCCGTCGTCGGACCGGGTGGCACCGACGGTGACCAGGAACCGGAGCCACTCGACGCTCAGCCGCGGGTTCATCCGGCCGCGACGCTCCGCCAGCTCGTCGACGGTGCCCGGCTTGCGCTCCCGGCCGACCAGGACCCGGCGGTGCTCGAGCCAGGACCCGAGCTCCCGGCGCAGGCTCCGGCTGCGCTCCCGGTCCGCCACGTCCGACATGCGCCCCCAGGACGGCAGGCCGTCCAGGTTGACCAGCGCCGACACCCGGTGGGGCATGGCGCCGGCGAGGTACATGAGCAACGAGCCGCCCTTGGAGTGACCGACGAGCGGCAGCGGATCCGACGACACCGAGTCGAGCACCGCCACGGCGTCCCGCAGGTCGGCGTCCCAGCTGTAGAGCGCCGACCGGTCGGAGTCCCCGTGGCCGCGCTGATCCCAGCTCACGACCCGGAACCCTGCATCGGCGAGCATCGGGGCGAACACGTCGAGCGTCTCGGCGAAGTCGAACCCACCGTGGGCCACCACGAGCGGCGGACCGTCGACGGCGCCCCACTCGACGAC
>CAINRS010000064.1 GCA_903852755.1 uncultured Actinomycetes bacterium
ACGGCCGCCGGAGCTGGTCGAGCCGCTCCTCGGTCAGGTGCGCGTTCGCAATGGCGAGCAGCGTGCCGAGCATCAGCGCGTCGGGCCGCTGCAGGAACGCCAGCCGGACCCCCGGGAGCACTCCCTCGGTGTTCTGCCAGAACCCCGTGAAGGCGAACCAGCGGGCGACGGCGATCGCCACGAAGAGCACCCCGAAGACCCACGCCAACTGACGGACCCAGTTGCGCCGGACGCAGACCAGCACCGTCCCCGGGATGAGGAAGTAGAAGATCTCCTCGACCGACAGGGTCCACAGGTGCCACATGTAGCGGTCGTCCTGGGTGTCGGGCTGGATCATGTAGAGACCGTTGGGGAACACCAGGTCGTAGACGTACGTCACCGCAGCGAGCGCGTCCTCGAGGATGCCCCGCAGGCTGATGCCCTCGATCGAGAACACGGTGCCGATGATGCCGATGACGATCCACACGGCGCAGAACAGCCAGACCGTCGGCAGCAGCCGGATGGCGCGCCGGGCGTAGAACTTCCGCATCCCGATGCCACCGGTCGACCGGTGCTCCTGCAGCAGCAGCGTGGTGATCAGGAAGCCACTCAGCACGAAGAACGTGTCGACGATCGTGACCCACGACTCGACGTACTGGAACAGGGCGTGGCCGACGAGGACCATCATCACCCCGATGCCCCGGATCCCGTCGAACCCACCGACCAGGCCGAGCTTCGGCGCGCTGGAGACGAACGGCGTCGCGGGTGGTGCGGTCGCGGTCACGCCGTCGGCCCCCGGCGGGTCCCGGTCGACCTGGCCTCGTCCACGCTGATCATCCTCCCCGTGTTCAGGTCGAGCACCTCCCGTTCGGAGGCGAAGCGCAGCTTGACACGGAGCATGCGCTGCTCCACGCCGTAGTAGACGGGCAGGCACGCCACGATCGTGATCGCGGCCAGGATCGGGATGCGCCACTTCTCACCGAGGACCTCGTCACCACCGAGGACACTGAGCACGACGAAGAAGACCAGCGTGTGCCACACGTACAGGGTGTAGGACATGCGGCCCATGAACCGGATGGGCTTCCATCCGAGCAGGCGGTTGGCGATCCAGTCCTTGTGTCGGACCATGCACAGCAGCGCCGGGATGCACGCGACCGCGCTCAGGGTGTGCCCGAAGTTGATCCAGTAGATCTGGCCGTCGGAGTCCACCGGGGTGCGCGGCGCCATCGGCACGTACGGGTACGGGAGGCCGACCCTGCCGAACAGGTCGGAGAGCAGTCCGCTCGAGAGGAACATGCTGGCGAAGGACACGACCAGTCCCACGCCCCCCACCCACGGCAGCCACCGCCGCCACACGGCCGGGAGCGGATCGGGCAGCTTGGCGTTGACCACCGCCAACCCGACGCCCCACATCAACGAGTCGGGTCGCGACAGCCACAGGAGGCTGAGCCCGCGCACCACCGGGTTGGCGTTCGCCGGGTCGTCGGGGATCGGCACCGGTCCGGGGACGCCGACCCAACGCTGCCACGAGATCCACGTGGCGATGAGCGCCAGCACGACCGCCAACTGCACCATCCAGCGCCGGCGGATGCACACCAGCACCGTCACGGCGATCAGCAGGTAGAACTGCTCCTCGACTGCGAGCGACCAGAACTGGTCGATCGACAGGTTCTCGACCAGGCGGGGGTCGAGCGCTCCCAGGCCGACCGGGAAGAAGATCTCGTACAGGTAGGTGACCGCCGCCAGGGCCTCCTTCCACAGGGTCGCGAGCCGCTCCCGGTCGAACAGCAGCGCCACCACGAACCACGCCACGATGCACAGGTACGCCGACGGCAGGAGGCGCACGGCACGACGGGCGTAGAAGTTCCGCATGCTGATGTCGTTCTGGTCCCGGTGCTCCTGGAGCAGCAGGGTGGTGATGAGGAAGGCACTCATCACGAAGAAGACGTCGATGATCCCGGCGACGCTCGGTGACAGCGGCGACCAGGCGTGGTTGAACAGCACGAGCAGGATGCCGATCCCCCGGATGCCGTCGAAGCCGGGCACGAACCCCATGCG
>CAINRS010000065.1 GCA_903852755.1 uncultured Actinomycetes bacterium
CCGTACACCCCGCCCTGGGCCACCAGCTCGGCGTGTGGACCCTGCTGCACGATCCGGCCGGCGTCGAACACCACCACCCGGTCGGCCAGCTCGGCGGTCGAGAGCCGGTGGGCGATGCTCACCGTGGTCCGACCCGACGCCAGCTTGGCGAGTGCCTCGGCCAGCGCCCGCTCCGTCTCGGGGTCGACCGACGACGTCGCCTCGTCGAGGATCAACAGGCCGGGGTCGGCGAGCTGGGCCCGGGCGAGCGACACCAACTGGCGCTCCCCCACCGACAGTGCGTCGCCGCGCTCACCCACCGGCGTGTGGATGCCATCGGGGAGCGAGTCGACCCACCACCGCAGACCGAGCGCGTCGAACGCCTCCTCGATCTCCCGGTCGGTCGCACCGACCCGTCCGATGCGGACGTTGGCCGCCACGTCGGTGTCGAACAGGAACCCGTCCTGGGGGACGAGCCGCACCGCGTGCGCCCGCGACTCCCGGGCGACCTCACGCAGGTCGACGCCGCCGACGACGATGCGTCCGGCGGTCGGGTCGGCCAGCCGGCACAGCAGCTTGGCGGCGGTCGTCTTGCCCGAGCCGGTCTCGCCGACGATCGCCACGTTGATCCCCGGCGGCAGGTGCAGCGACACGTCGTGCAGCACGGGGTGGCCGGGCTCGTAGGAGAAGTCGACGTGCTCGAGGTCCACCTCGAGCGCACCGGCCGGCAGCGCCACCCCGGGTTCGGGCTCGACCACCTCGACGGGTTCGTCGAGCAGCCGCAGGACCTTGCCCCACCCGGCGAGCGCCGTCTGCGTCTGGTCCAGGATCTCGCCCAGTTCGGCGACGGGCTGCACCACGAGGTTGGTCAGGAACAGGGCGGCGACGAGCGTTCCCGCGGCGAGTCCCCACCCCGGCCCCCACCACACGCCGACGCCGACCACCGCCGCGAGCGCGATCCCGCTGAAGACGTCGGAGACCGGGAACATGATGGCGAAGAAGAACCGGGCCCGGAGCTGGGACCGGTACTGGCGCTCGATCGCCGCGCGCACCCGCCGCCGCGTCGAGCCGACCGCCCCGTAGGCCCGGACCACCCGGATCCCGCCGACGGTCTCGGAGATCGACGACAGCGTGTCGGACACCCTGGTCCGCAGGTCGTCGTAGGCCTGCAGCTGCCGGCGCTGCACGACCCGCATGATCGGCAGGATCGGCAGCATCGTGACGAACAGGACGAGCGCGAGCTGCCAGCTGTAGACGGCCATGGCCGCGAGCGCCACCACGATCACGGTGGAGTTGACGACCCACGACACCGCACCCCACGAGGCGAACTGAGCGAGCGTCTCGATGTCGGAGGTGACCCGGGCGACGAGCACGCCCTTCTTGGCCTCGTTGTGGTGCGACAGGCTGAGCTGGTGGACGTGCGCGAACGCCCGGGTCCGCAGCCCGTAGAGCACGTTCATGGCGGTGCGCATGAGCCGGATGTAGGTCCACCGGTTGAGCGCCGTGAGCAGGACGAGCGCCAGGGTCGCCAGCGCGCACGTCCACAGCACGAACGGCCAGTCGGGCTCGGTGGTCGACAGGCCACGATCGAGGATCTGCTGGATGGCGATCGGCACGACGAGCCGGCCCAGCGCGATCACCATGGCGAACGCCAGGCTGATCCGGAACCCCTGCTTGAGCTCGGGGGTGCGGCGCAGTCCGAGCCGGAGCAGCTCGACGGCGCGCAGCGGCGGGCCGTCGTCGTCGGGCGAGGAGGGCATCGGGTCCACCATCAGCGACCCCCACCATGGGGTCGGCCGGGCCGCTCGGCTCGGTCCTGTCCGTCGGTGCCGTCGTCCGGATCGTCCACCTCGACGGGCTCCTCGTCCTCGTAGGCGGTGACGAGCGCGGCGTAGTCGGGATCGTCGAGCAGCTCGGTGTGGGTGCCCTGGGCCCGCACCCGGCCGTCGACCAGGAACACGACCCGGTCGGCCAGCTCGATGGTCGAGAGCCGATGGGCGACCACCAGCATGGTGGTGCCGTCCCGCCGCAGTCCGGCCAGGATCTCGGCCTCGACGACCGGGTCGACGGCCGAGGTGGCGTCGTCGAGGACCAGCACCCGGGGTCGCCCGGCGAGCGCCCGGGCGAGCGACAGCCGCTGGCGCTGGCCCCCCGAGAGCGTCACGCCACGCTCGCCGACCACCGTGTCGATGCCGTGCGGGAGCCGCTCGACGAACCGGGCCGCCCGCGCCCGGTCGAGCACCTCGTGCAGCACGTCGTCGGGGACGTCCCGGTCGAGCAGGACGTTGGCCGCCACCGAGTCGGCGAACAGGTAGGTCTCCTGGGCGACCAGCGACACGTTGTCGTGGAGCTCGTCGGGGTCGAGCTCGGTGATCGGCACACCCCCGAGCTCGATCCGTCCCCGGGCCGGCTCGTCGAGTCGGGACAGCAGGTGCACCAGGGTGGTCTTGCCGGAACCGATCGAACCGACGAGCGCCACGACCTCGCCCGGTTCGACGTCGAACGAGACGTCGTCGAGCACCGTGGCGTCGCCGAAGGCGAACCCGACCCCGTCGATCCGGAACCCCAGCGGGCCGGCCGGGAGGAGCGGCTCGTACCCCCGGGACCCCGCGCCCTCGGCGGAGGGGTCGACCGGCTCGGCGAGCAGGGAGTCGACCCGCTCGAGCGCCACGACCGCCCGGGGGATCGACTCGAACAGGAACCCGACGATCCGCATGGGGAACGCCAGCCAGCCGAACAGCGCCACGGCCGAGACGAGCTCACCGGGTGTGGCGCTGCCCGTGTCGATCCGCCACGCCCCGCCGACGAGCAGCAGGACGATGCCCAGGTTGGGGAGCAGGTCGATGACCGGCTGGAACGAGGCCGTCATGCGGGCCACGCCCACCGCCTCCTCGCGCAGGTCGGCCGAGGCCGCCTCGAAGCGGTCCTGCTCGGCCTGCTCGAGCCCGAGGGTCTTGACGACGAGCGCGCCGTCGAAGCTCTCGTGGGCGATCGAGCTGACCGTGCCGAGCTTGGCCTGCACCCGCGCCGCCGGCACGTGGACCCGCTCGGTGTAGCGGCGCGAGAGAATCGCCATGGCCGGGAACAGCAGCACGGCGATGAGCCCGAACACCCCGTCGGCCACGACCAGGCTCACGACCGAGATCACGATCAGGACGATCACGCCCAGCGAGAACGGCAACGGCATGAGCATCTGGGTCGCCGCGGTGACGTCCACGTCGGCGTTGGCGAGCAGCTCACCGGTCGGCCGCCGCCGGTAGCTCGACATCGGCATGGTGAGGAGGCGGTCGACCACCGCGGAGCGGAGCGACCGCTGCATGCGGGTCTCGGTGAGCGAACCGAACCAGCGGCGCACCACCACCGACAGCCCCCGGACCGCACCCACGATGAACAGCGCCCCGACCGCCCACGCCACCGTGCCGAGCGAGACGTCCGTGGTGAACGCCGGCTCGATGACCCGGTCCGTGATGGCGCCGAGCAACCACGCCGCTCCCACCACCATGAACGACCACAGGGCGCCGCCGACGAGCGACCAGGCGAACGGCGCCGGGTGCATCCGGACGAACCGGATGATCTCGCGGATGCCCTTGCGGGTCACGGACACGCCCTGGGGTGTGTCGGAACCGTCGACGTGCGGGACCTCGTCGTCGGGGGCCTCGTCGGCGGAGTGGATCGTTGCGGTCACAGGTGGGGGTTCGTTCCTCCGGCTCCCCGGCGCGGCCCGCTGCGCTCCGCGCCGCAGGGACGCGGGACGCTGGGCGTCACCGGGGGACGGGGTGGGGCGAGCTCAGACCGGGAGCTGGATGGCCTTGGTCTCGAGGAACTCCTCGAGACCCCACTGGCCGCGCTCACGGGTGTTGCCCGACTGCTTGTAGCCACCGAACGGGGCGGCGGCGTTGAACGGGGCGCCGTTGACGTCGACCTGACCGGTCCGCATGCGCCGGGCGATGGCGAGCGCCCGGTCCTGGTCGGCGGAGTGGACCCCGCCGTGCAGGCCGTAGATCGAGTCGTTGGCGATCCGCACGGCGTCGTCGTCGTCGGTGTAGGTCAGGATCGACAGGACCGGGCCGAAGATCTCCTCCCGTGCGATGGTCATCTCGGGGGTCACGTCGGCGAAGACGGTCGGCTTGACGTAGTAGCCGGTCGGGAACTCCTCGGGCTGCTCGGCACCACCGACGAGCAGGGTCGCGCCCTCCTCGATGCCGGTGTTGATGAAGTCCCGGACCCGGTCCTGCTGGGCCTTGGAGGCGAGCGGTCCCAGGGCGTGGAAGATGTCGGGCTCGTCGGCGGCGGGGTCGACCAGGCGGACCTTGCCGACCTCCTCGACCACGGCGTCGATGTACTCCTGCGCCCGCGACTCGGGCACCAGCAGGCGGGTGTGCGCCTGGCAGGTCTGCCCGGAGTTCATGTAGCAGGCGAACACGGCGCTCATGCCCACCGACGCCGGGTCGGCGTCGTCGAGGATGATGTTGGCCGACTTGCCGCCGAGCTCGAGCCCGACCCGCTTGGCGGTGGCGGCGGCGGCGGTGGAGACCTCGGCGCCCGAGCGACCCGAGCCGGTGAACGACACCATGTCGACACCCGGGTGCGCAGCGATGGCGGCGCCGACCTCGGGGCCGGTGCCGACCACCATGTTGAACACGCCCGCCGGGAGACCCGCCTCGTCCATGGCCTCGGCCAGCAGGTAGGCGTTCAGCGGGGTGATCTCGGAGGGCTTCAGCACGAACGTGCAGCCCGCAGCGAGGGCCGGGACGACCTTGCAGATGATCAGGTACAGCGGGTAGTTCCACGGCGTGATGCCGCCGACCACGCCGATCGGCTCGCGGACCACCAGCGAGTTGCCGACCCGGGTCTCCCACTCGAAGTTCTCGATGAGTCCGGCGAAGGTCTCCCACTCACCGACCGCCATGCCGGTCTGGACCAACTGGGCGAACTGCTTGGGCGAGCCGTTCTCGGAGGTGATCGTCTCGGCGATCGTCTCGAACTTCCCCATGAGCGCGGCGCCGATGTCGCGCAGGTACTTGGCTCGGGTGTCGACGTCGGTGGTCGACCAGGTCTCGAACGCGGCGCGGGCTGCGGCCACGGCGGCGTCGACGTCGGCTGCGGTGCCGGCCGGCACCGAGGCGATCACCTGCTCGGTGGCCGGGTTGACGACGTCGATCGTCCCGCTGCCGGTCGACGACACCCACTCGCCGTTGATGAACTGCTTGTCCTCGTTGCCCACGGTGGTCCCCCACTGGATCCGGGCCACCCGGGACCCGGGCGGCGCTGGTCGCGAGACTACCCCGACCATCGGGGTGCGTCCCGGGCGACCGTCCCTGCCGGGGCCGGGTCGCGCCGGGCGCGTGTCCTCCCGAGGTCAGGGAATCCCGAGCACCGTGACCGGGGTGCTCACGAACAGCGGCAACCCGAGCTGGGACGAGGAGTTGCTCCCCCAGCACCGCTGCTGACCACCGGTGACCAGGGCGCAGGAGTGCTCGGTACCGACGGCGAGCGCGACCGCTCCGGTCAGGCTGGTGACGACCGCCGGGGTGGGCGAGTCGCTCGTCGAGCCGGTCCCGAGCTGCCCCGAGAGGTTGTCCCCCCAGCACCGGGCCTGGCCGCCGGCCACCAGGACACAGGTGTGCCGCTGTCCCGCCCCGAGCTGCGTGGCGCCGCTCATTCCCGTGACGGCCACCGGGCTCCCGGCGTTGGCCGTCGACCCGTTGCCCAGCTGGCCATCGTTGTTGGCACCCCAACAGCGCACCTGCCCCCCGGCGACGACGGCGCACGTGTGGCCGCTCCCTGCGTCGATGCGGGTCGCGCCGCTCAGGCCGGTCACGGCGACGGGGGTGGCCGAGTCGGCACTCGTGCCGTTGCCGAGCTGACCGGTGAAGTTGCGTCCCCAGCAACGGACCTGCCCGCCGGCGACGATGACACACGTGTGGTTCGCACCGGCGGTGATGGCCGTCGCGCCGCTGATGCCGGGCACGGCCACCGGGCTCGGCGAACTCGGGAGTCCGGCGACGCCGACCTGTCCGCTGGCGTTGCCCCCCCAGCACCGCACCTGACCCACCGTCAGGAGCGCACAGGTGTGGACGCTCCCGGCGGCCACGTCGGC
>CAINRS010000066.1 GCA_903852755.1 uncultured Actinomycetes bacterium
CAGATCTCGAGGATGCGGTCGGCGAGGGTCGACTTGCCGTGGTCGATGTGGGCGATGATCGACAGGTTGCGGATTCGGGAGAGGTCGCTCACATCAGGCAGTCCGGCTGGGGGTGGGAACGACAGTCTGCCCGCCGGGGACCGGTGGGCCGAACCGGCCCCGGGCCGGGTCCGAACGGGACCGCCGGGCACCGGTCGACCGGCCGGACCTGACGGGACGCGCTGCGGCCGCTACGCTCATCGGGCTGTTCGTCGGAGGACCGGGTGCGCCCGGCCGCCGGCGGGACCGAGACCCCCAGACCGAGTGCGCCGGGACGACCGCCCGGGGCGGAGCGAGCGAGCACGAACGTGGCCAACATCAAGAGCCAGATCAAGCGGAACCGGCAGAACGAGGCCGCACGCCAGCGCAACAAGGCCGTCCGCTCCGAGCTGCGGACCCGCATCAAGCGGGCCGAGGAGGCGACCGGGGACGAGGCCGCCGAACTGATCCGGCTCGCCATCAAGCGGATCGACGAGGCCGCGTCCAAGGGCATCCTCCACCGCAACAACGCCGCCCGTCGGACCTCCAGGCTCGCCAAGAGGCTCAACGAGCTCTGATCGGCGTCGTCCGCGAGGTCGGTCGCCGGCGACCTCGGACACTCAGCGCCGGATCGTCGCGAGGCGCGCCACGAGCACCTCGAGCACCGCGGCTGCGTCGAGCCCGGTCCTGCCCCGGACGTCGACGTCGGCCCGCGCCAGGAGCCCGAGCGAACGCCGCACCCCGGCCGGACCGATGCGACCTGCGACGGCGAGCGCCTTCTTGGCGGGGAACGTCGAGCCCTTGGCGCCCAGCACCGCTGCGGCCTCCTGGGCGCTGCGGGCACCACTGCCCTCGAGTCGGGCCACACGCTCGTAGTGGGTCTGGAGCGAGGCGAGCACCTGGAGCGGGTGCCGTCCACCGCCGCCGAGCATCCGGCGGGCGCAGGTCACCGCGCCGGACACGTCGCCCCGGTCGATGGCGTCGGTCAGCTCCCAGGGCGGGACACCACCGGACGCCCCGAGGAACGGCTCCACGTCGTCGAGGGCGAGGGGACCCGCCCCGGGGCCGTGCACCGCCTCCAGCGTGGCCAGCACGTCCCGGACCCTGGCCACGTCCTCCCCGAGTCGGGACACCACGGCGTCCCGAGCCCTGGAGTCGAGCTGGACGGACGAGGCGGAGAACTGCTCGGCGAGCCACTCCCCGGCCGCACGGCCCGAGGGTGCGTCGCAGACCGTGACCGTGCCGCCGGCGGCGTCGACCGCCGCAGCGAGGACCGTGAGCGGATCCGTCTTGCGGCGACTGGCGGGCTTGCCCTCCCACACGAGCAGGAGCGCCACGTCGTCGGGCAGGTCCCCGAGCACGTCGAGGACCGGTCCCAGGTCGTCTGCGCCGAATCGCTGCAGGTCCCGGGCGACGACCACCCTGCCGCCGAACATGGACACCGTCCCACAGGCGAGCGCCACCTCGCCCGGCTGGTACTCCTCACCCCGGAAGTCGTCGAGGACCTCGCTGCGATCCGCCGTCCCGACCGCGTCGGCGACCGCGGCGGCCACGGCGTCGGCGAGCAGGACCTGGTCCTGACCTCGGAACAGCTCGAGACGACCGCTCACGACGAGTCGTCGGTCGGAGCGGGTCGAGCCGCCTCGGCCCGCAGCGTGGCGACCACGGCGAGCGCCTCGTGCGCTGCAGTCGGGTCGTCGACCAACAGCACGACCTCGGTCGCCGGTGGCAGCTGCAGGACGGCGATGACCAGGTCGGCCGTGCGGTTCGGGTCACCTTCGGGCAGTCCGGAACGTGCGTCGACCAGCGGCACACGACGGCCGGCGACCTCGACCGACGCCACGTCGGGGTCGTCGACCACCAGGTCCACCATGCGGGCCTGCGGACCATCCCCGATCGACCGCCACGTCGAGCAATCCACCGCGACCAGCGTCAGATGGTCCACCCCGTCGCTCCGTTCCGCCTCGCACGTCGAACCGGCGACTCCGCCGATGACGGCGCGAACATACCCTGCGGGCGGACCTCATCGGGCCGCGCCCCTCCCGGGTCCGAACTGCTCGGCCACGGCGGACACCGCAGGTGAGCCGTCAGGACCAGCGATCAGGTCGACCCGGTCCACACCGAGACGCCAGAGCGAGTCGAGCACGTCCAGCGTCCGGGCACCCGGGGCGATGCCCACGACCCGCCGTCCACCCGGTGACACGTCGAGGACCGCTGCGGCAGCCAGCCGGTGACGTCCGGGGGCCGGCTGGGACGGCAGGAGCAGCGCCACGAGGACGACCAGACCGAGCGCCACCCCACCGCAGCGTCCCACCGGACCTCCCGTCCGCCACGAGGACCACACCAACCCGGCGGCGACCACGGCGATGCACGCTCCGACCGGACCGAGCGGAGCGACCGGCAGCCTGCTCGACGCGGTCGCCACCCCGTCGATCCACCCGACGAGCAGTCCGATCGGCACCACGAGCGGTCCGGCGACGACCGGGTGCAGCGCACCGGCGAGCAGGCCGACCGTCGCTCCGAGCACCACGACGACACCGGCGACCGGGACGGCGAGCAGGTTCGCCGGCAGCGAGACCGCCGGGACGACCCCGAACGCGAGCACCTGGACCGGGGTCGTGGCGAGCTGCGCCGCCACCGACGCCCCCACCAGCTCCCGCCACCAGCGGGGCCCACGGAGCCGGGCGGCGACCGGGGAGCTGCCCACCGACAGCCCCAGGGTCGCGACCACCGAGAGGAGGAACCCGAGCGAGTGCACGAGCAGAGGGTCGATGACGACGAGGACCACGACCGACCAGGCCAGGGCGCGCACGCCACCGGCGACCCGCCCCTCGGCGGTTGCGAGCAGGACCACCACGGCCATCACCGCCGCTCGCAGGACCGACGGCTCCGCCCGGGTGACCACCACGAAGCAGGCCACGACGGCTGCACCCACGACGGGACGGAGTCGCCGCGGGAGCCGCAGCAGTGCGGGGGCGGCAGCGGCGAGCACGAGCGCGACGTTCTGTCCGGACACGACGAGCAGGTGGCCGAGTCCCGAGACACGGAACCGGAACCGGTCGAGGTCGTCCTGCTCACGGTCGTCACCGATGACGAGTCCGAGGTACAGGGCGCGGCGATCCTCGTCGAGGCCCTCGGCTCCGGCGACCAGGAGGCGCCGGATCGCATTGGGGAGGGAGACCCAGACCGGGGCCGGTGGACCCGGACGCAGTTCCTCGACGCGGAGCACCCCGGCGAGGTGGCGACTCCACCGCCAGGAGTCCCGAGCCCCGTCGAACGGAGCGGCACGACCTCGGACCCACACCCGGTCCCCGACGAGGAGCCCGCCCGCACCGGTGCCGGCGAAGTCGGGAACGATCGTCCAGTAGCGGACACCCTGCAGGCGCAGCACCGTGCGGAACCCGAGGTCCGTGCGGACGGGATCGCCCACGACCCACGCCACCCCCTCGACCGGGCCCTCCGGGAGCGGCCGGTCCAGGTCCGCCCGGCCGGTGTCCGCACGGTGCGCGACCACCAGGACGAGCAGCACCGACAGCCCCCACCCGACGACGGACCGGTGGCGAGCGGATCGGTCCCCGGTCGTCGGGCGACCGTCGAGCACCCGGACCGTGAGGATGGTGAGCACCAGGACGGCTCCGCCGACGAACACTCCCCCGGGCAGCCCGGAGTGGGCCGCCAGCGCCACGGCGAGGGCGACACCGACGAGGCTGCGCAGGTCCACCGGATCCCACCGCTCAGCCGACGCGAACCGAGTCGCGCAACCCCTCGAGCTTGGCCGGTCCGATACCGCGGACGTCGAGCAGTCCCTCCACGGACGTGAACGGACCGACGGCCTCGCGGTGGGCGACGATCGCGGCCGCCGTCGCCGGTCCGACCCCGGGGAGCTCCTCGAGCTCCGCCTCGGAGGCTGCGTTCAGGTCGACGACCTGTCCGGCGGCCGCTCCGCTCGACGAGGTGCCCGAGCTCGATCCCGGGTCCGGCGCAGCACGTCGCAGCGCCCCCGACGGCAGGATCTCCGCCGGTGGGTCCTCGCCGACGACGGGCACGACGATCCGCTGGCCGTCACCGAGCAGCGCCGCCAGGTTGACTCGGGCCACGTCGGCGCCCGGAGCCAGCCCACCTGCGGCATCGACGGCGTCGACGGCGCGCGAGCCCGACGGGAGGCGGAGCACCCCGGGACGCACGACCGCACCCACCACGTGCACGACGACCTGGTCGGACACCGCAGCGGGACCGTCCGGTGGACCGGGACCACCGGACGGAACAGCACCCGCTGGTGGAGCGGCACCGGACGGTGGTGCACCGGTCGGAGCCGGGTCCGCCGTGGTGCTGGTGCGGTCGGCGCGGGGCAGGGTCTCCTCGGCAGGACGCGGTCGGCGGAGCTGCCACCACCACGGCGCTGCGACCACCAGCGCGGCGGCCAGCACGACGGCCACCAGTCGGTGCCGGCCCGGGGCACGGACGAACGCACCCCATCGTCGGACCACCGAGTGGGCATCCGGACCAGCAACGACCCGGACCGGAGGACGGTCACCGCTCCCGACCCGGCGGGTGAGGTGCTCGAGTGCCAGACGTCGGGCCGTAGCGGCATCGGCGCCCGGCGGCGCCGCCGGGTGCTCTGCTGTCCCCTGGGGTTGCTCGGAGTTCACGGGCGCGCCCGCCTGCTCGGTCGGTGCCAGCGGGAAGCGGACGTCCGGACGGACGGGTCGACGTGACGCTAGGTCGGGCCCGCCTCGTCCGGCGCTCGGTCCGGCGGGCCGTTGGGCCCGGTCGCAGCCGGACCGAAACAGGCGGTCGGTCCGAGCAGGGCGGAACTCAGAAGAGCCGGGCCGAGAGCTGTCGACGCCAGTCCGCGCGGGCGTCCTCGTCGAGCAGTTCGAGCAGGTCGACGAACTCGCGGCGTGCGTCGTCGTCGGACGCCACCTGCTCGAGCAGGGCACCGAGTCGGGCGTCGAGCTCGGAGCCGCCCGGGGCGTGGCCGACCCGCACGAGTGCGGCGACCCGTCGACGCTCGGGTGAGTCCGGGAGCCGCTCCAGCAACTGCTCGGCCTCGGGGCTGGCACCGGAGCCGGCGAGCAGCTCGGCGAGCGCCAGGACCACCCGGTCGTCACTCCCGTCGAGTTCGAGCGCCGCGCGCAGCGACGCCTCGTCGCCCGCCTCGAGGAGCCGGTCGACCTCGGTCTGCTCCACGGTCGGGACGAGC
Source organism: uncultured Actinomycetes bacterium (assembly GCA_903852755.1). Lineage (GTDB taxonomy): Bacteria > Actinomycetota > Acidimicrobiia > Acidimicrobiales > Microtrichaceae > SXMI01. Next base: position 5,222 of record CAINRS010000066.1, read on the forward strand.
TTCCCCACGAACTCCCGCACCTGCTGCTCGGGGAGGGCACCCAGGAACCCGTCGACCACCGCCCCGTCGCGCACCGCGTAGACCGCCGGGATGGACTGGACCTTGAACTGCCCGGCGACCGCAGGGTTGGCGTCGACGTCGACCTTGGCGAGTTCGACCGCGCCGTTCGTCTCGGCCACGACCCGCTCGAGGATCGGACCGAGCTGACGGCACGGACCGCACCACTCCGCCCACAGGTCGACGATGACCGGGACCTCCTTGGACCGTTCGATCACCGCGGTGCCGAAGGTTGCGTCGGTGACATCGACCACGGGGACTCCAGTCGTCCGAACGGCCACCGTGGCCGCTGTACCTGCTCGGGCGGCCATCCGCCGCCGGTCGACGAGCGTAGCGGGCCACTCCGGCGGCCCCGGAGCGGTAGCGTGTCCGGACCCACCCCGGGGCACCGACCGCGGGTGGGCCGGAGACCGAGGAGCCACCGCTGTCCGCGCCGAGCACGTCGTCCGCACCGGACGGAATCCACCCCGAGCGGGTCACGCAGTGGTTCGTCGACCACGTCGAGGGGGTGCAGCCACCGCTGCGGTTCGAGCTGATCGCCGGCGGGCACTCGAACCTGACCTACGCCGTCACCGACGACTCCGGCACCCGGTGGGTCCTCCGTCGACCGCCGCTCGGCACACGGCTCGCAACGGCGCACGACGTGGGCCGCGAGCACCGGATCATCTCGGCCCTGCGCCCCACCGACGTCCCGGTCGCCCCCACCGTCGGCCTGTGCGACGACGAGGCGGTCAACGACGCCCCGTTCTACGTGATGGAGTTCGTCGACGGACGCGTGGTCCGGTCGGCCACGGAGGCCGCCGCGCTCGTCCCGGACGCCCGGCGCAGAGCCGGCCACTCGCTGGTCGACGTCCTCGCCGCCATCCACCGGGTCCGGCCGGAGGACGTCGGCCTGGGCGACCTCGCCCGACACGACGGGTACATCAGCCGCCAGCTCCGGCGCTGGTACCAGCAGTTCCGCGAGACCGATGAGGCCGTCCCCGGTGGACTCGACCTCCCGGCGGTCCACGAGGCGCACGACCGCCTGGCGGCCCGCATCCCCGAGCAGCAGGCAGTGGCCATCGTCCACGGCGACTACCGCCTCGACAACTGCATGCTCGGCGACGATGGTGACGTGGTGGCCGTCCTCGACTGGGAGATCTGCACCCTCGGTGACCCGCTCGCCGATCTGGGCCTGCTCTGCGTCTACTGGACCGACCCGGACGGTGTGGCCGTGCTCCCCCAGGCAGCGCCGACGGTGCTCGAGGGGTTCCCCCGGTCGAGCGAGCTGGTCGCCCGCTACGGCGAACAGAGTGACCTCGACCTCGCAGCGCTGGACTTCTACGTGAGCTTCGGCTTCTGGAAGCTCACCTGCATCATCGCCGGTGTGTACGCGCGCTACGCAGCCGGGGCGATGGGCGACGTCCCCGCGGAGCAGGTCGAGGGGTTCCGGACGATGGTCGACCAGCTCGCTGCGGCGACGCTCGGCTCGATGCCGCCGTCGGTCGGATCGGGGACCACCCAGTGAGCGACATCTACGAGCGCCTCGACACGCCGGACCTCGACCAACCGGTACTGGTGATCGGACTCGAGGGTTGGATCGACGCCGGACTCGGGGCTGCGAACGCCATGTCCGCGCTCCTGACCGGCGCCGATGCCGAGACCGTGGCGACCTTCGACGCCGACCGACTGCTCGACCACCGGGCCCGACGGCCGATCATGCACCTCGAGGCCGGGCTCATCTCGGGTCTGACGTGGCCGGCCACCGAGCTGCGCGCCGGGATCGACGAGGAGGGCAGCGACCTGCTGCTGCTCGTCGGGGCGGAACCCGACTTCGAGTGGCTCGCGTTCACCGAGGCGGTCGTGGAGCTCGCGCTCGACCTCGACTGCCGGATGGCCGTCACGCTCGGGGCGTACCCGGCCCCGGTTCCCCACACCCGGGACACCCGACTCGCGCTCACCACCTCCTCGGTCGAGCTGGCGGAACGTCTCCGCGGCTACGTGCGCGGGACACTCGACGTCCCGGCCGGGATCCACGCCGTCCTCGACCAGGCGCTCAACGCTCAGGGAGTCCCGACGCTCGGACTCTGGGCACAGGTGCCCCACTACGTGGCGTCGATGCCCTACCCGGCCGCCAGCGTCGCGCTGCTCGATGGCCTGACCCGCTGCAGCGGCATCGTCGGCGACCGAGGCGACCTGGACCACGAGGCCACCGAGACCCGCGCCCGGCTCGACCAACTGGTGGCCGAGAACCCCCAGCACCAGTCGATGGTCGCCCAGCTCGAGGAGATCGCGGACTCCGAGGACGAGCTGTCCGTCGACGAGTCCGACACGCTGCTCGGCGAGGGCGGGCTCCCGACCGGCGACGAGCTCGCGGCGGAGCTCCAGGAGTTCCTCCGCAACCGCGGCGACGACACCTGACGCCCCACGCCCCCACCCCCGCCCACCCCCACCCTCGCCCCCACCTCTTCCTCCGAACTTGTACGCCTGGTTGCGCTGAGGCGCACAGGGCGTACGAGATCGACGATGTGTGGCGGCGCAGCGACGAGGCGACGGGGACGCTGCGGGGTCAGCGCGGGAGGGGCTCGTACTGCGGCAGCGTGATGCCGGGTGGGAGGTCCCGGTAGAGCGAGACCGGGTTCGGATCGTCACCGAACAGCGTCGGCGGGGACTCCGGCCACTGACCGAGCAGGTACCTCCGGCCGCCGTCGGCGTAGGTCCACATCCCGGTCCCATCGACGCCGATCTCGTCCTCGCCGGTGGCGTTCGGATCCCACCACACCTCGGTCTGGTCGTCGAGACCGGCGTAGTCGACTCCGGGCCAGATCCCCCGCTCCCCCCAGCTGATCTGCGGGGCGATCACCGAACCGGGGATGATCTCCGAGGCGAAGATCACCCGCCGGAACATCTCGGGTGACAGGTCGGTACCCGCCCCCTGGAGGACGCCGTAGAGCAACTGCAGGTTCGGCAGGATGAGGGCGGACTGCTGGGCGGGCGGCTCGGCCCCACCGAAGTACCAGCGGTAGAGGTAGCCGGACCCCGCAACGGTGGGGCTCACCCGGGCGAACAGGTTCGACGGCCCGAATGCGTGCCGCCACTGCGCCTGGTCGTAGGTCCGACCGAAGATCGTCGTGTCGGTCAGCGCGGAGCCGGTGATGACCCACTCGGGGAAGTAGTCCTGTTCCGTCGCGGCCTGGGTGAGCGCCTGCGGCGCGAGCGGATCACCGGCGAACAGGATGGTGGTGACTCCGGCCGCCTTGAACCGGGCCATGATCTCCCGGGCGGTGCCACCCAGTCCGACGGGATCGGCGTAGGCCGCCTCCTCGGCGAACTCCACACCGCCGTCCCGCAGCAGTGCCCGGAACCGCTCGCTCGGCTCCTGTGATGCGTTGAGCCCCTCGAGGTAGACACGACCGAACACCCGGGGCCGATCCGCCACCTCGGGACCGCCGTAGACCGCCGTCCCGCCGGCGAGCCGCTTGGTCACGTACTCGGCGGTCATGAGGATGTTCTGGTCGACGTTCTTGGCGATGTCCCACACGTACGGGCCACGCTCCTCGAACCACTCGGCGGTCTGGCCCGGCGCACACGAGATGCACAGCACCCGGTTGGCCGCCAACGTGTCGGCGAAGGCCGCGGTCAGGTTGGGGCCACCGAGCACGGCGAAGGGCTGGATGTCCCGGGCGATCGTCTCGGCATCGGCTGCGGCCGCCACCGCGTCGGCGCTGCTGCCGGTCGCCTCGTACTTGATGAGCTCGACCCGGCGGCCGTAGGTCTCGTAGTAGCGGGACATGATCTCGTCGAAGCCGACGTAGGTGTCGAAGACCTTCTGCGGGGTGTCGTCGTTGCCGATCTGGGCGTAGATGAAGCTCAGCACCGGGTCGTTCGCCTGGGGGGTGTAGACCACCACCCGGATCGACTCCGCGGTGACGCCCGTCGACGTCGCTCCGCCGTTGTCGCCCCGGAACGGAGCGAAGCACGACGGTGGCGGTGACAGCGGCAGACGGAGGCGCCCCGTCTCGGTGTCACAGCGCTCCCCCCAGTCGATGTCGCCGACCTCACCCCGGGCCTCGGCCACCTCGAACGGCAACACCCCGTTGGGGAGCTCGACGTTGGCGGGGTCGGCCATCAGACCCGACTCCGGCACCGTGTCGTCCACCGCCACCGGGTCGCCGTCCCCCCGGACGACCAGACCGACGAACAGCGCCAGGGTCAGCAGGATCACGGTGAGCGGCCCCCAGCGTCGCAGCGCGCTCCCCTGCGGCCGCTGATCCGGCGCCGAGATGGCGCGTCCCGGACGGTCGTCGCCACCAGGTGGTGCGGTGTCGTCGTTCACTCGTGCTCCATCGTGGCAGTGTCCGTGGCAGTGTCCGTGGCAGTGTCCGTGGCAGTGTCCGTGGCAGTGTCCGTGGCAGTGTCCGTGGCAGTGGCAGTGTCCGGATCAGCACCGCTCCCCGGGCCCGAACGCTCGACCACCGACCGGTCCTGGCCAAGGTAGGACGCCACCACGAGCGGATCGCTGAGGACCTGAGCGGGTGCTCCGCGGGAGATCACCGAGCCCGCCTCGAGTGCGACCAGTTCGTCGGCCACCGACGACACGAGTGGCATGTCGTGCTCGATGAGGACGATGCCGCAGCCGAGCTCGTCCCGGATCCGCAGCAACAGCCCGCCGAGCGCCTCGACCTCGCGCTGGGCCACCCCGGCCCCGGGTTCGTCGAGCAGCAGCAGCGACGGCTGGTGACCCACCACGCAGGCGAGCTCCACGATGCGACGGGTGCCGGTGGAGAGGTCGGCCACGAAGACGTCACGGTACGGCTCGAGGCCGAACAGCCCGAGGAGCTCGTCCACGCGGGCGTGGACGACGAGCTCGCTGTCGTAGGCGGCCGGCAACCGCAGGGCGTCGCTCACCGGGTCGCGCACGTCGACGGACCGGTCGAGCGACACGGCGACCGCCTCGGCGACCACGAGCCCGGGGAAGAGGCGACCCCCCTGGAAGGTGCGCCCGAGCCCGAGTCGGGCCCGGGCGGCGGGCGACGCGTCGACGAGGTCTGCTCCAGCGAGACGGATCGTGCCGCCGTCGAGCGGCTGGTAGCCGCAGATGAGGTCGAAGATCGTCGTCTTGCCGGCACCGTTCTGCCCGATGAGCCCGACCACCTCGCCGGGCGCCACGTCGAACGTGACGTCGTCGACGGCGACCACGCCGCCGAAGCGTCGGGTGGCACCCTCGAGCGACAGGACCGGGGCGGTGGCGTCGACCCGGGCCGGGGTGGGACGACCGGTGACGGTGCGAGGTGCCGCTGGGGGCGCGACCTCCTCGAGGAACACCGCCCGCAGCAGGTCGGGCCGCTCGAGCAGTTCCCGGGCGGGACCCGAGAACCGGATCCTGCCCCGCTCCATGAAGTACGCCGTCGTCGCGAGCTGCAGGGCGATGTTGACGGACTGCTCGACGAGCAGCACCGTGGTCCCAGCCGCGGCGACCTCCCGCACCAGTTCGGTGAGCTGCCCGACGACGACCGGCGCCAGGCCCAGGCTGAGCTCGTCGATCACCAGGAGCTTCGGTTCGCCCAGCAACGCCATGCCCAGACCGAGCATCTGCTGCTGGCCGCCCGAGAGGTTCGCCGCGGGCTCGTCGAGCCGTTCGGCGAGGACCGGGAACGAGGCCAGCACCTGCTCGGTCCGCCGACGGAGCCGTTCGGGATCCCGCCGCAGCAACCACCCGGCGGTCCGCAGGTTCTCCCGGACGGTCAGGCTCGGGAACACCGCTGCGCCACCGGGAACCTGACCGACACCGAGCCGGGCGATCTCGCTCGGCGGCGCGTGGGTGATGTCCCGCCCGTCCAGGATGACGGCGCCGAAGTCCGCCTCGGTCACCCCGGACACGGCCCGCAGGAGCGTCGACTTGCCGGCGCCGTTGGTGCCGAGCAGCGCGACGACCTCGCCCTCCGCCACCTCCATGTTCACGTCGAACAGGACCTGCATCCCTCCGTAGCCCACGTTGAGGTCGTGCACGACCAACAGCTTCGAGCGACCCGCGGCCCGGTCCACCAGAGCCTGGGAGCGGGCGGCCGAGGAGTTCCAGACATCGGTGATGTCCCGGCGGATCACCTTCCCGCCCGAGGCGATCATCAGGCCGCCGACGGCCAGCACCGGGGTCATGATGAGCATCCCCTGTCGGGTGCCGAACGTGTCGCTCACCCAGCCGATCGCCGGCAGCAGCAGCAGACCGGGGATCGCCCACCACGAGGAGATGGAGAACCCGATCGCCCGGGCGCGCGCCGGGATGGCGAGCGAGAGCGTGGCGAGCAGTCCCGGGAGCAGGATCGCGAGGATCGTGGTGAGCGCGATGTTGGCCACGACGGTCATCCACAGCGCCGGGGAGAGGGCGAACACGGCGGCGAGCGCAGAGCAGACCAGGGCGACCCACTTCAGGAAGTCGAACACGAGCGCCGGATCACGCAGGAACAGACGGGTCCCGAGCCGGGCCCCGACCGCCAGTCCGAGCAGCTGGAACGGCTCGACCAGGGCGGCCAGGTAGCCGCGCTCGAGCTCGTTGAGCTGGTACACCTC
>CAINRS010000067.1 GCA_903852755.1 uncultured Actinomycetes bacterium
GAGCAGGTCGGTCTCACTGACCTCGAGCACGATCGACGACGCCGGGACCTGCCAGTGCGCCAGCTCCTCGGCCAACCACGACGGGAACGTCGTGTCCCGGAACTGCACCCGGGCCATGTTCAACCAGACGGTCAGGTCGGGCAGCTCGGTCCGGCGAGCGGCGACCTCACGGAGCGACTCGGTGATGACCACCCTGCCCAGCTCACCCATCAGTCCAGCTGCCCGGGCGGTCGGCAGGAAGGCATCGGGGTAGACGAGGGTGCCGTCCCGGTTCCAACGCACCAACGCCTCGACTCCGACCGTGCTGTCGTCGACGACGTCCACCACGGGCTGCAGGTGCACGACGAGTCCGCCGTCGTTGAGCGCAGCACGGAGTGCGGCATCTGTTGCGAGTTGTTCAGCCAGTCCCGCCTCCAGGTCGGGACGCCACCGGGCGATCCGCAGGTCCGGGTCACGCTTCGCCACGTTCATGGCGACCTCGGCGTTGCGGAGCAGGGTCTCGGCGTCGGTCGCCACGTCGGAGGCGACCGCGACGCCCATGCTCGCCGACACGTAGACCTCCTCGCCGTCGACGATGAACCGGGGCTCGAGTCCTGCTGCCAGGTCCTCGACGATGGCCTGGACCAGGTTCGCTGCGTCCGGCCCCACGCACACGACGGCGAACTCGTCGCCACCCAGACGGGCGACAGCCGCACCGGTCCCCTCGACCGTGGCGGCGAACCGCCGGGCGACGGCCTGCAGCAGCTCGTCCCCACGACGGTGACCGAGCGACTCGTTGACCATCTTGAACCGGTCAAGATCGCAGTGGACGATGGCGACGGTTCCCGGCTCCGAGTGATGCCGGTCGAGTCCGGCCGTGACAGTGGCGAGCGCCGCTTCCCGGTTGGCCATGCCGGTGAGCACGTCGTGGGTCGCCCGGTAGCGGAGTTGCTCGGCAGCGAGGGCGCGGTCGACCACCAGTGCGATCAGGTCAGCACATCGGCGAGCGACCTGGTCGGTGCGGTCGCCATCGACCCAGTCGGGCCCGCCGGCGCAGAGTTCGAGCATCCCGACCTGCGTGCCGCCGCCGTGGACCTCCCACTCACCGGCGAGCAGGTCCGTGTCGACCCCGAACGCCTCTCCCCCGGTGTCCGGCCGGGGGGCGCTGCACACACCGCACCCGTCTGCACCGGTCCGGCGGATCACCGGAGCGAGTCCGTCCACGTCGAGCCCGTCGGCGCGGACGAATCGAACACACCCACCGGTGAGCCGGTGGGCCAGGTCCAGGACCTCGACGACCAGTGCCTCGATCGGCTCGTCACGCACGATGCCCGAGAGGATCTCGGCCTCACCCCGCTCGAGGACCGAGGCGCGAGCGAGTTCAACCCGATCGGCGTCGATACGTGCCTTGGAACGGCGGTAGGCGTTCCGACTACGCAGCGTCGTGACCAGTCCGAGGAGCAGCCCGGAGATCGTCACGATGAGCAGCAGCCTCATGCCGCGCTCCTCGTTGCTCGTGTCGCCCACCGCCTGCGCCCGCCGCTCCGGACTGAGCAGCGTCTCGTAGGTGCGGCTGAGCCCCACCGCCTGACGCTCGAAGGGTTCGATTGCGGCATCCACTCGCTCGGGTGCAGGTTCCGGCTCTGCGTCGAGCTCGGCCTCGAGCGCACGGAGGGATGCGAGGTACCCCGGGCCGACGAGATCCTGGGTCACGCTGCCGGCGGCATTGGTGCTGGCGAGTTGCGCGTCGAGCGCCGAACGGAGTGCTGTGGCCGGCTCGAGCGACCCGGTGCCGGCGAGCCACGCGTCCACGGCGTCGTACAGCTCGATCGACCGGTTCTGGGCGATGATCACGCTCTCGGCGTCGGCGTCGATCTGGGCGACCACCTGGGACTCGCGCTCCTGGTCGCCCTTTGCGTCGCGGGCGTGCAGCACCAGCGCCACGATGCCCGTCAGGAACACCAGAGCGAGGAGGACCTGCGACCAGTGCACACCCCAGCGCGGCGCCGGGTCGCCCTGTTCGTCCAGGACGACGTCGTCGCCTTCATGATCATGACGAGATCTGCGCACCACCACTGATGGTAGTGGAACGACCACTTCCGAGTACACCCCCGGGGGTATCGGGATCGGGAGGGGCGCAACCCGTTGCGACGGGCGGGAACGGTCGAGCGGCGGTCGACGCCGGGTTCAGGCGACGGCTGCGGCGAAGCGAGCGAACAGGTCGCCCGGCAGCGGGTGCGACAACCGCCAGGTGATCGCCATGGGTCGCTCGCCCTCGTGCCGGTCGTAGGTGGCGGGGCCCAGACACCAGAACGAGCGGTCGTCTGGCCGCAACCGGGCGAAGATCACCACCTCGCTCCCGCGGTCGGCGTGCTGCTGGTAGCGCAGCCCGGTCGGGCTGTCGGCCCGGGTGGCCGACTGGCTCTCCCAGTGGAACAGGGTCGGGCTGATGGCGTAGTCCCGGTAGCGCGTCGTGGGCGAGAACCCGTCACCGGTCTTGTCGAGTGTGACGGCGAACAGGTCGACCTGTTCGTCGGGCAACCACATCACACCGCTCTGCCAGCTCGAGACGCGGGGCCCGGAACCGTGGCCGAACGCCGAGAGGATCTCGAGTCGCGTGTAGCGGGCGTGGACGAGCAGCGGCACGTCGGGACGGCCGTGCAGACGGGCGTGCACGTGGTCGACCTGCCCGTCGAGCACCTCGAACAGCTCGACGAGTTCGGCGAGCACCTGGGGGTGGCGCCACACCAGGTCGACCCCGTCCTGCAGCGTCGCGTCGGCGGGGAGCAGGTCGCGGCTGACCTGGTCGACCAACTGGCTGACGAACATGCGCACGCCTCGTCGGTCACGTTCGGAGAACTCGCCCGAGCCGACCAACTCGTCGACCCGTGGCGCGCCGCGCAGGTCGGCCAGATCCCGGTAGCCGAGCAGACGGACCTCGTCGTCGACGTGCAGGAGCCGACCGCACGCCCGGCGGAGCGTCTCCTCGGCCGGCCCGGCGGGAGCGACCGGCAGTCCAGCTGCCTGGCGCAGGTCGGACCAACACCGGTTGCCCCGGTAGATGTCGGCCACGTCGAGTCCGGTGTGCTCCAGGTACGCCGCCAACGTCACCGGCTCACCCCGGGCGGCCAGGTTGCGGAGCTCCTCGACCTTCTGGGTCCACCGGTCGGGGATGGCAGCCTTGATGCCGTCGAGCACGATCTGCTGGGCGACCCGGTCGAGTTCCATGTGGCACCCGGCTGGCAGGTACGGGAAGCCCTGCTCGACCTGCCGGGCCACACCCTGCCGGTCCTCGCCGAGCAGCGCTCCCAGACACCGGTCGAACCGGAACTCCTTGCGGTGGTTCCCGACGAAGTCGAGCACGGTGCACACGGCCTTGCCAGGATGACGGCGCAGACCGCGGCCGAGCTGCTGCAGGAACAAGGTGGCGCTGTCGGTCGGACGCAACATGACGACGGCATCGACGTTCGGCAGGTCCACCCCTTCGTTGAACAGCTCGACGGAGAACACGACGTTCACCTCGCGTCGTTCGAGAAGCTGCAGCGCAGCCCGGCGGTCCTCGGCGGGAGTCTCCCCCCAGACAGCGACCGACGGCACGCCCGCCTCGGTGAACACCCGCGCCATGTACCGGGCGTGGTCGACGCTCACGCAGAACCCGAGCGCCCCGACGGTGCGCAGATCGTCGACCCGCGACGCGAACTCCTGGATGACGAAGTGCGCCCAACGGTCGTTGCCCGTGTACAGGTTGGTGAGGGCATCGACGTCGTAGCCGGCGCCGCGCCGCCACGGGATCTGCTGCAGGTCGGTGTCGTCGTAGATCCCGTAGTAGGCGAACGGGCACAGGTACTGCTGGTCGATGGCGTCCCAGAGCCGCAACTCTGCGGCGATGCGACCGTCGAACCAGTGGAAGACCTGCACTCCGTCCGCACGCTCGGGTGTGGCGGTCAGCCCCAGTAGTTCCGCCGGCAGGAGCCGTTGGAGCAGCCGGTCGTAGGTCGGTGCCGCGGCGTGGTGGAACTCGTCCACGATCACCACGTCGAAGTGGTCCGGCTCCAGGTGGTCGAGATCTGCGGCCGTCAGGCTCTGGATGGACGCAAACACGTGCTCGAACCGATCTGGACGCGCACCACCCACCCACTGCTCACCGAAGGTCGGGTCGCGCAGCACGTGGCGGAACGTGTTGCGGCTCTGGTCCAGGATCTCCTTGCGGTGCGCCACGAACAACAGGCGGGCCCGGGGTAGCTCGGCGCTCAGCCGGGCGTAGTCGAGTGCCGCCATGACCGTCTTGCCGGTGCCGGTGGCGGCGACGAGCAGGTTCCGGTGGTGGCCCCGGATCCGGGATACGGCGAGTTGCTCGAGCAGGCGTTCCTGGAACGGTCGGGGGTGGACCGCGATGGGACTGAGCAGCACCTGCGGACCGTCGTGCTGCACCGATGCGGTGCGCCGGTCGAACTCGTCGGGGTCGAACTCCTCGAAGTCGGTGCTCTCCCAGTACGAGTCGAACACGGCCCGGACCTTGTCGATCACGTCCGGGTTGCGGGCGCCGCTGATGCGCACGTTCCACTCCAGGCCCGTCACCTGCGCCGAGTGGGTCAGGTTCGACGACCCGATGTAAGCGGTCGCGAACCCCGAGGCCCGGTGGAACAGCCACGCCTTGGCGTGCAACCGCGTGGTGGTCAGGTCGTAGGAGACCCGGACCTCGGCACCGGCGTCGGTGAGCGCGTCGAGCGCCCTGCGTTCGGTCGAGTTGGTGTAGGTGGTGGTCAGCACCCGGACCCGACCGCCCCGTTCGACCACACCACGCAGCCCGTCGAGCAGCGGTCGGATGCCACTGGTCCGGATGAAGGCCATGACCACGTCGACCGACTGCGCCGAGTGCAGCTCCGTCTCGATCTGCCTGCCGACCCGCGGCTCGCTCGGGGCGTTGGTGAGCAGCGTCGTGTCGAGCAGCGGGATGAGCGGCGCGTCGATCGGTTGGGGCAGACCGTCGGGTCGGGCTTCGGTGACCCCACGGAGGACTGTTCCCGGTGCGACCAGTCGGTCGTCGACGAGTTCAGTCCCAGCGAGCTCCTCGAGCCGCGTGAGCAACTCCCGAACCACCTCCACGGCGACGTCGACACGGTCGGAGTCGGGCACCGACTCGAGCGCCCGTTCGATCTGACGGCTCAGGTGGAGTGCCACCCGGTTGGGCGCCTCTGCGGAGCGGAGCTTCGTACGGTCGATGAACCGCTCGTCGACGTCACGGAGTCGGTCGGCCAACCCGGCGGTGACCAACAGCTCGTACAACCCGGGCGGCAGATCGCCGCGTGCTCCCTCCACTCGCCCAGGATGTCAGTCCGGTGCGACGGCGACCAGACCACGAACGCCCCTGCGTGCTGCAGCGAGTGCTCACCCCAAGCGCACGGGCACCCTGGCCGGTGAACGGTCCGACACGGTCGGCTTCCACGTCACCTCGCCGTCGACCACCAGCTGCGGGAACCGTCGGTACAGGCCGGCCAACGCGATGCGCGCCTCGAGCCGGCCGAGCGCAGCTCCCAGGCAGAAGTGGTGGCCGAACCCGAAGCCCAGGTGGGGGTTCGGCGACCGGGTCGGGTCCATGCGGTCGGGCTGGTCGAACACCCGGGGGTCACGGTCGGCGGCGAGGATCCCCATGAGCACCGACTCGCCGGCGCGCAGCTCGGCTCCGGCCCGCTCGTGATCCACCGCCACCTGGCGCAGCATGTGCTTGGCCGGTCCCTCCATGCGCAGGCACTCCTCCACCACGCCCTCGGCCGCCGATGGGTCCTCGGCGAGCGCCGCTCGCAGTTCGGGGCGCGCATCGAGCAGGGTCACCGCCGAGCCGAGCAGCGACGTGGTGGTGTCGTGCCCGGCGAACAACAGCAGCGAGCACGCACCGAGGATCTCGACGTGGGTCAGGCCGTCGTCGCGGTCCTCGGTGCGCAGCAGCTTGGACAGCAGGTCCTCACCCGGTTCACCGGCCCGGCTCCGCAGCAGGTCGCCGACGACCTGGTGGAACTCCTCCGATGCCGACCGGACCACGTCCTCGTAGTCGGGACGACGGGTGGCGCCGAACACGAGCACGCCGAAGCGTTCCGACCACCCCGCCAACCACGCCGACAACTCCGCGGGCACGCCGACGAGCCGGCCGATCACGGCGCTCGGCAGCGGGTGCGTGAACGCCTCGACCAGGTCCACCCGGTCCTCTCCGGCGGCCAGCGCATCGAGCAGGCGGTCGCACTCCTCGGTGATCCACTGCGCCATGGCCGACACCGCCCGGGGCGTGAACTCACGGCGCAGCGGCGCCCGCAGCCGCTCGTGGTCGGGCGGTTCGTGGAACAGCATCCACCCGTCGAGCAGCTCCACCCCGGCGCGCACCGCCTCACGCCGCTCGGGCGGCAGCCGTTCGAGGAACCCCGACATGCGGTCGGTGCGCAGCCGGTCGTCGCCGAACGCGTCGACGAGCTCCGGGTGCCCCAGGATCATCCACGCCCGGTGCCGTTCGTTCCACCACACCGGGTGCTCGTCCCGCAGCTCGGCCAGCGGACCGTGCGGATCGGCGACCACCTGCGGTGCGAGCAGGTCGAGCGAGGTGACCGGCCGATCCATCACTTCGGCCCGTCGCGTCGGCTCGGCGGCATCCGGAGCCCACCGTCGATGCGGATGACCTCACCGTTGAGGTACGGGAGGTCGACGACGGTGGCGACCAGGTCGGCGAACTCCTCGGGTCGGCCGAACCGCGCCGGGAACGGGACCTGCGACCGGAGCGCATCCGCGTACGACTCGGGCATCGTCGCCACCATCGGCGTGTCGAACGTCCCCGGCGCGATGCTCACCACCCGGATGCCGTGCGGGGCCAGGTCACGGGCCAGCGGCAGCGTCATGCCGGCCACTCCGGCCTTGGCCGCGGCGTAGGCGACTCCCCCGTCGACGCCGTCCCACGCCGTGATCGAGGACGTCGTGACGATCACGCCGCGCTCACCGCGCTCCGGGTCGGGTTCGTTCGCCGCCATGCGCTCGGCGACCACCCGCACCCAGTTGAACGTGCCGATCAGGTTGACCTCCACCGACTGGCGGAACCAGCCCAGGTCGACGCTGCCGTTCCGGCCGACCACCCGGGCGCCGCGCTGCAACCCGGCGCAGCACACGAGCACCCGGACCGGAGCGAGCGAGTTGAGCAGCTCACGGGCCCCGTCGGCGGCGGCCTCATCGGTGACGTCGGTGACCAGCGCCGTGCCGCCGAGCTCGGCAGCAACGGCGGGCGCGCCGTCGGCGTCACGGTCGACGACCAGCACGTGGGCGCCCATGCCGGCGAGCCGACGGGCAGTGGCCGCGCCCAGACCCGACGCACCACCGGTGACCACGGCACCCCAACGACCCGACTCCACCTGTCCCCCCGATCACGCACCGGCAGCGGACCGGCGCGTGGGGAGATCATGCCAAGGGGAGGCCGGGTGGAGCGGAAGCTGCGGGCAACTGCCCACCTCGGACACTGCCTCGAGTGCCTCGAGTCGACGTCTCGGCCCAGCTACGAACTGATGTAGCTGGTGAGCGCCTGGTAGGTCCGGCCGACCACGTTCAGTTGCTCGACGACAGCGAACGCGCCGTCGCTGCCGCAACGACCGGTCAGCGCCGACATCTCAGACCGTGCAACAGCGTCGAAGTTCGGGGCGTCGGTCC
>CAINRS010000068.1 GCA_903852755.1 uncultured Actinomycetes bacterium
CGCATCCGGCTGGGCGTGCTCGTCGACGGGGACCAGCCCGTCGGTGGCGTGTGGAACCTCGACGCCGAGAACCGTGAGCCGCCGCCCCGGGACGGACGGTCCTGGCCGGCGGTCCCGCCGATCGGCAAGGACGCCATCGACGACCGGATCCTGGAGTCGCTGCCGGCGTCGTGCGTCGGGGCACCTCCCGACGGCCGGTGGCCGGTCACCCGGGCCCAGGCGCTCGAACGGCTCAGTTCGTTCATCGCCCACGGGCTGCCGGTGTTCGGGCCCCACGAGGACGCCATGCTCGCTGCCGAGTGGAAGCTCGCCCACTCGGTGCTGTCCTCGAGCCTCAACCTGGGGCTGCTCCGACCCCTCGAGGTCGTCCGGGCGGCCGAGTCGGCGTACCTCGACGGTTCGGTGCCACTGGCATCGGCCGAGGGGTTCATCCGGCAGGTCCTCGGCTGGAGGGAGTACGTGTGGGGGCTGTCGTGGTTGTGGGCGGACGGCCCCGACGGCGGCTGGTGGTCGTGGAACGAGCTGGGCGCCGACCGACCGCTGCCGCCGCTGTTCACGACCGGCGAGACCCACATGGCCTGTGTGGCCAACGTGTGCGACCACGTCGAGGCGAACGCGTACGCCCACCACATCGAGCGACTCATGGTGCTCGGCAACCTGAGCCTCCTGTCGGGGGTGCGACCGGACGAGCTGACCAGGTGGATGTGGGAACGGTTCGTCGACGGGGCGGAGTGGGTGATGCTCCCGAACGTCGTGGGGATGTCGCAGCACGCCGATGGTGGCCGGATGGCGACCAAGCCGTACGCGAGCGGTGGTGCCTACATCAACCGGATGAGCGACCACTGCCGTGGCTGCCGCTACGACCCCAAGCGCCGGACGGGTGAGGACGCCTGTCCGTTCACCACGCTCTACTGGGACTTCCTCGACCGCCACCGGGAGCGATTCGGCTCGAACGGGCGGATGCGCAACCAGCTCGCCGGACTGCGGCGGCTGTCGGACCTCGACGAGGTGCGGCGGCGTGGCACCGAGGTCCTCGGCATGCTCGACCGCGGCGAGCTCTGAGGCTCCTCGGGCCTCGACCGGGGCCTACCATCCGGATCCGATGCCCGACGCTCCGTCCACCGACCTCCTCGACCCCGCCGAAGTGGACCGGATCCTGCCGGGCCGCCCGTGGGCCGACCCCGAGGCCACCTCGCTCAACCGACTGCCGGCCAGGCCGCTGCTCGTCCCGTGCCCGGACCGGGCCACCGCCCGCCGTGTCGACCTGGCGGATGCGGCGACGTTCACCGAGTCCCCGTGGTGGCTCCCACTGGACGGCACCTGGGTGCTCGACCACGTCGACGCCGCCGGACGCCGCGGCACGGGTCCGGTCGAGGTCCCCGGAGCCTGGACGCTGCAGGGTCGCGACGCCCCCCACTACACGAACGTCGTCATGCCGTTCGACCTCGACCCGCCGGCGGTCCCCGGCCTCGACACGGCCGGGCACGACACGGCCGGGCGCAACTCGGTCGGGGTGTACCGCCGTCGGGTCGTCGTGCCGGCGGGGTGGCGGGGTCGGCGGGTCGTCCTGCGGATCGGTGCGGCCGAGTCGTTCCACGCCGTGGTGGTCGACGGCCGTCCGGTCGGATACGGGACCGACAGCCGGCTGCCCTCGGAGTACGACCTCACCGAGCGGGTGCGCGCCGGTCGGGGGTTCGACCTGTCGGTGGTGGTGTTCCGTTCCTCCGCGCAGTCGTGGGTCGAGGACCAGGACCAGTGGTGGCACGGCGGACTCCAGCGCTCCGTCGCGCTGTGGTCGCCGGGCGACTCCCACCTGGCGGACGTCGGTCTGGTGCCCGGCCTCGCCCCGGAGGACCTGCGTCGTGGCCCGGTCCCCGCCGACCGTCCCGTCACCGGCACGCTCGACGTCGACCTGCGGATCGCCGGACCCGCGGTCCGCGCGGACGGCTGGACCGCCGAGGTCGCGGTCGAGACGATCTCGGGTCGCCGACTGGCCACGACGGGACGGCTCGCCCTGCTGCGCTGGGACTCGAGCGACGAGGGCGCCGCGCTCGTCTCGGGCACGTGGGTGCAGCCGGGGTCGGTGACCGCCGGGCTCCGCGTCCCCGGGGTGCTGGCCTGGTCGGCCGAGTCGCCGACCACCTACCGCGCCGTCGTCACGCTGCGCGACCCCGAGGGCGAGGTCGTCGAGGTGGTGGCACGCCGCACGGGGTTCCGCAGCGTCGAGGTGGCCGACCGTGAGCTCCGCATCAACGGGGCCCCGGTCGAGATCCACGGGGTGAACCTCCACGAGCACCACCCGGCGACCGGCCGGGCGGTCCCGGTGGCGACGACCCGTCGGGACCTCGAGCTGATCCGGTCCCACAACCTGAACGCCGTGCGGGCGGCCCACTACCCCCACGACGAGCACCTCGCCGAGCTGTGCGACCTGCTCGGGGTGTACCTCGTCGACGAGGCCGACGTGGAGTCGCACGCCCGGCAGGTGTCGCTCTGTCGTGACCCCCGGTTCACCCGGACGATGGTGGAGCGGGTGGAGCGCATGGCGCGGCGCGACCGCAACCACCCCTCGGTGGTCGTGTGGTCGCTCGGCAACGAGTCCGGTGACGGCCCACCCCAGGCCGAGGCAGCGGCGTTCCTCCGCCGTTTCGACCCGTCCCGGCCCGTGCAGTACGAGGGGCCGCTCATGCACGACCTCGACGCCGAGGCCGGCGTGACCGACGTGGTGTGCCCGATGTACACGGGGATCGACGACCTCGTCGCCCGGGCGACGTCGCCCGCAGACACGCGTCGGCCCGTCATCCTGTGCGAGTACTCCCACGCCATGGGCAACTCCAACGGCTCGCTGTCGGACTACTGGGACGCCATCGACGCCACCCCGGGGTTCCAGGGCGGCTTCATCTGGGAGTGGCTCGAGCACGGCATCCCGCTCGTCGCAGCAGACGGGACGCCGCGCACCGGTCCGGACGGATCGCCCTGCTGGGGCTACGGCGGTGACTTCGGTGACCATCCGAACGACGGCAACTTCATCTGCGACGGCCTGGTCGCCGCGGACCGGGTGCCGCACCCGGCGATGGCCGAGGTGCACCACGTCGGCCGACCGGTGCGGGCCGAGGTCCTCGACGCCCGGACCGGCCGACTGCGGATCCACAACCGCCGCTGGTTCACCGACACCGCCGACCTGGTGGGTCGCTGGGTGCTCGAGGTCGACGGCCGCCGGGTGGAGCGGGGCACCATCGAGGTCCCGCCCATCCCGCCGCGGCGGTCCCGGTCGGTCCGGCTCGGGTTGCGGGTACCTCCCGGCACCGAGGCGTTCGTGACGCTCATCTGGTCGACCCGCAGCCGCACCGCCTGGGCCCCGGCCGGTCACGTCGTGTCACGGGAGCAGTTCGCCGTGCCGGTGCCCGGTAGCGGGTCGGACGGCGGCTGGTCGGTCCGGACGCCGCCGGCCCGGACCGTCGACGCCCCCGTCGAGCTCCGCTGGGCCCCGACGGCGTTCCGCGCGCTGACCGACAACGACGCGATCCAGACCTCGTGGATGTCGGTCTGGTCGGCCCACCTGGTGCCGTGGTCGGCGCTGGCCGACGGCCTGCCCGAGGGTGCCGACGCCGAGGTGCAGGCCCGGCCGGGCGACGACGGATGGTGGGACCTCGACGCCCGGTTCTCGTTGCGTGACCCCGGCACCGACGTCCCCCGGCTCGGGGTGGTCGCACACCTGCCGCCGTCGTTCCGCGTGCTCGAGTGGTTCGGCGACGGACCCCACGAGACCTACCCCGATCGGCGGGCCGCGGCCACCGTGGGTCGTTGGCGGAGCACGGTCGCCGAGCAGTACGTCCCCTACGCCTTCCCCCAGGAGCACGGGTTCCACACCGGTCTGCGCTGGATGCGACTCGGTGACCCCGACGCGGGCGTCGCACTCGAGGTCGTCGCCGGGATCCCGGGTCTGGGGTTCTCGACCCGCCACCACACCGACGCCGAGTTGTTCGCAGCACGGCACGTCGACGACCTGATCCCCCTCGACCGACCCGAGGTGACCGAGTTGCACCTCGGGTGGACTCGTGGACTGGGCACCGGCTCGTGCGGGCCGGACACGCTGCCCCGGTACCGCATCGGCGTCGGTCGGCACCGGCTCGGGGCCCGGTACCGCTGGATCCGGCTCGGCCGCAGGGCCTCCTGAGCCGCCGCGTCAGCGGATCGCCAGCGCCGCCTCGGCGAGCTCGGCGCGGTGGTCGGGGTGGGCGATGCGCACCAGCGCCTCGGCCCGTTCCCTGACCGTCAGTCCCTGAAGGTCGGCTGCTCCCCACTCGGTCACCACGACCTGCACCTGGTGCCGGGGTGTGGTGACGAGCATGTCCGGGGCGAGGTTCGCCACGATCCGCGATGCCCGCCCGTCGGGCCGTTCCACCGACGAGCGCAGGCACAGCAGCGACGTGTCGTCGAGCTGCAGGCCGGCTCCGGCGAGGAAGTCCTCGTGTCCACCGGTGCCGGAGTACTGCCGGCCGCCGATGGTGTCGGCGGCCACCTGGCCGTGGAGGTCGATCGCCGTCGCTCCGTTGATCGAGACGAACCGCCGGTTGCCGGCGATCGTGCGGGCGTCGTTGACCACGTCGACCGGGAGGAACCGCACGTCCGGGTTCTCGTCCAGGAACTCGTACAGCGCCGGGACACCGGCGGCGAAGGTGGTTACCGAGAATCCCTCGAACTCACCCTTGTCGGCGTTGGTGACCTTGCCGGCGAGGTGCAGTTCCATGAGGCCGTTGGTGAACATCTCGGAGTGCACGCCGTATCCGCCGCCGTCGCCCTGGGCCAGGAGCGATGCCAGCAGTGACGGGATGGCACCGATCCCGGTCTGCAGGGTGGCGTGGTCGGGGATGAACCGCTGTGCCTCGGCAGCGATGGCCCGGTCGACGTCGTCGGGCTCCGGGTCCGGCAGGTCCACGGGTCGGGCGTCGCTCTCGAGGAGCACGTCGACCTCGTCGACGTGCAGCCGGTGGGTGTGCTCCGGCGGCAGCCCGAAGGTCCTCGGGAAGTGCGGCGAGTACTCGACCACCAGCACCCGTTCGGGATCGGCGCCGCAACGGTGCCACTCGTCGACGAGCGCACCGGCGTGCAGCGACAGGCTCATGTAGCCCTCGCCATCGGGTGGGGCGGCGGCCGTGGCCATGACCCGTGGTGCGAGCCGCTGGACGATCGGCTCGAACCGTCGGAAGTCGGCCGGTACGTACTCGACCGCCGCGCCGGCGTCGCGGAAGAACCGCTCGGCGGGTCCGAAGAACCCGCTGTGGTAGCGGACACCGGGAGCGGCGACGACCTGGTAGAGGTCGGTGAGCAGCGCGCCGAAGATCAGCAGGTCCTGCCAGTCGTCCCGCTCCCCGAGTGCGTGGAGGAAGGCGACCGGGTGGGCCGGGCCCAGCCCGATGGCGAGGGTGTCCGCAGGGCGGAGGACGGCGGCGGCGTCAGCTGCCGAGTCGGCCCGGTACGTGGTCACCGGACGACGGTAGCGCGGCCGACCAGCCCTGCATCGCCCGGGTGAGCTCGCGCACCCGGGTGCCCAGGGCGTCGAGCGTGACCGGGCCCGAGATGTGGAACCCCTGCGCGAAGTCGCAGCCGACTCCGGCGAGCAGGTCGAGCGAGGCGCTGTCGGCGACTCCCTCGGCGCCCACGGTGAGTCCGAGCTCGTGGGCCAGCTCGACGGTGGAGCGCACGGCTGCCAGGTCGGCGGGCACGGCGGCGAGCGTCGTGATGAAGCTCCGGTCGATCTTGATGCCGCAGACGTTGAGCAGGCCGAGCGTCGCCGCCGAGGTGTACCCGGTCCCGAATCCGTCGACCGCCAGGCGGATGCCCAGCGACGTCGCCCGGGAGGCGACGAGCTGGGCCCGGACCGCGTCGGCGGCCACCTCGGCCTCGGTCAGCTCGAGCTCGATCAGGTCGCTGTCGAGCTCGCCGGCGGTCACCATCAGGTCGACGAAGGTGAGCAGGTCCGAGTTGGCGAGCGACACGAGCGGCAGGTTGACGCACACCCGCACCGCCTCGCCCTGTTCGGCCAGGACCCGGGCGGCCCGGGCCGCCTCCCCGAAGAGCCACCGGGTGAGCTCCCGCACCAGGCCGGACTGCTCGGCGAGCTCGAGCAGCTCGGCGGGTCCGGTCCGGCTGTCGGAGCGCTGCCAGCGGAGGACCGCCTCGACCTTGGCGACCCGTCCGGTCCGCAGCTCGACCACGGGCTGGTAGCGGACCTCGAGCTCCTGGTCGGCGAGTCCGCGGCGCAGGCGGGTGATCAGACCGGTCGCCGGGGCGTCGGGCGGGGTGCTCGCGGGGTCGAAGAACCGGACGTGTGCAGGCGCCGACTCCGGGGTGGCCTCGACGCCCGGCGCACCGGTCGCCCCGGCAGTGGTTGATTCGGTGCCGGTCGATTCGGCCGCGGTTGATTCGGTACCGGTTGATTCGGTGCCGGTCGATTCGGCCGCGGTTGATTCGGTACCGGTTGATTCGGTGCCGGTCGATTCGGTGCGGGCGTGGTGGAGGGCCGCCTC
>CAINRS010000069.1 GCA_903852755.1 uncultured Actinomycetes bacterium
GCCAAGATCGTCGAGACGGTCCCGTGGATCGACGCCAAGTACTACGCGTCGACGCAGGTGATGGACGAGGCCCGCCACGTCGAGGTCTTCGCCAAGTACCTCGACACCAAGCTGTCGGGCTACTACCCGGTGAACGCCCACCTGAAGATGCTGCTCGACGACATCGTCGGCGACAGCCGCTGGGACATGACCTACCTGGGGATGCAGATCATGGTCGAGGGCCTCGCCCTCGCAGCGTTCGGCTTCATGCACCAGATGACGACCGAGCCCCTGCTCAAGCAGCTGCTCCGCTACGTCATGAGCGACGAGGCCCGGCACGTCGCCTTCGGCGTGCTCTCGCTGAAGGAGTTCTACGAGCAGCTGTCCGACGCCGAGATGCTCGAGCGGCAGGAGTTCGCGTTCGAGGCAGCGGTGCGCATGCGGGACCGGTTCCTGCAGCAGGAGGTCTGGGAGCGCATGGACGTTCCGGTGAAGGAGGCGATCGAGCTCGTCATGCGGACGCCGACCCGGGAACTGTTCCAGATGATGCTGTTCTCGAAGATCGTGCCGAACTGCAAGAAGCTCGGGCTGCTCGACCGCAACGACCAGTGGCTGCGCCGTCGGTTCGAGGAGATCGGCGTGATCCAGTTCGAGGACTGGGTCGACACCAGCGACGAGTACGAGCGCTTCGCCCTCGGCGAGGACCTCGAGCCCACTGCGAGCTGAGCCGGGACCACCCCGGCGTGGCCTAGCCTCGCCGTCGTGACCGACGGCGCCCCGACCCTGCTGGTCCTGCACGCGCTCAGGTTGCGGAGTCTCGCCTCGGCCGACGTGGTCGCGGACCGGTTCGGACTGTCGCCGGAGTCGGTCGGCGACCGGCTCGTGGAACTCGAGCGCGACGGCCTGGTCGCGCACCGCAGCGGCAGGGTCGCAGGGTGGCGCCTGACCGCCACCGGCCGGTCCGTCGGCGAGGAGATGCTCGCCGGGGAGCTCGAGGCGTCCGGGCACCGGGACCGGGTGGCCGGGGACTACGGGCGATTCGTCGAACTCAATGCCCCGTTCCTGGCCGTCTGCACCGACTGGCAGGTGGTCGACGGCGAGGACGGTCCCGTCGTCAACGACCACTCGGACCCGGAGCGGGACGCAGCGGTGCTCGATCGGCTCGGCCGACTCCACGGGGCGGTCACTCCGGTCACCGACTCGCTGGCGGCTACGCTCGCCCGGTTCGACGGGTACACGGCCCGACTCGCAGCGGCCCACGGGCGGATCTCCGCCGGTGAGCACGAGTGGATCACCGCCGTCGGCGTCGACTCGTACCACACGGTGTGGTTCGAACTGCACGAGGACCTCCTCGCCACACTCGGCCGGGAGCGGAGCGGAGAACGGACGTGAGCACAGCAGGCAACCGACCCCGGTTCGGCCGGGTCGTGACCGCCATGGTCACGCCGTTCGACGAACGGGGTGACCTCGACCTCGACGCCGCCGCCGAACTGGCCGACTGGCTCGTCGCCACGGGATCCGACGGCCTGGTGCTCGCCGGCACCACCGGCGAGGGCCCGACCCTCAGCGACTCCGAGGCCCTGGCGCTGTTCCGCCGGGTGCGCGAGGTCGTGGACGTCCCGATCCTCGCGGGGACGGGCTCCAACTCCACGGCGCACGCCGTGGAGCTGACCCGGTTGGCGGCCGCGGAGGGCGTCGACGGTGTCCTCTCGGTGACCCCGTACTACAACCGGCCGTCCCAGGCCGGCATCGAGGCCCACTTCCGGGCGGTCGCCGCGGCGACGGAGCTCCCGGTGGTGATCTACGACATCCCGGTGCGCACCGGCCGGAAGGTCGCCACCGAGACACTGGTCCGTCTGGCTCGTGAGGTGCCCAACGTGGTCGGGCTCAAGGATGCGGCCGGGGATCCGAGCGAGACGGCTCGGGTCACGGCGGCGGCGCCACCGGAGTTCGAGATCTACAGCGGCGACGACGCCATGACGCTGCCGCTCGTCGCCGTCGGGGCGGTCGGTGTCATCTCGGTCGCCTCGCACTGGGTGGCCCGGCAGTTCGGGGAGCTCTTCGACGCCGTCGAGCGCGGCGACCTCGCCGCAGCCCGGCGCATCAACGAGCGGCTCATCCCGTCGTTCGACTTCGAGTCGGGGGACACAGCACCCAATCCGGTGCCGACCAAGACGCTGCTCGAACTGCTCGGGCTGCGGGTCGGCGGCTGCCGGCCACCGATGGGTCCGGCCCCCGAGGGTCTGGAGTCCCGGGCACGGGCGGTCCTGGACGGGTTGGCCTGACGTGGCGGCACCGGTCCACATCACGTTCCTCGGCGGCCTGGGCGACATCGGCCGCAACTGCGCCGTCCTCGAGCAGGAGGGGGCGCTGCTCCTGATCGACTGCGGGATCATGTTCCCCGACACCGACATGCTCGGGGTCGACGTGGTACTCCCGGACTTCACGTGGCTGCGGGAGCGGGCCGACGACATCGTCGGCTGCGTGGCGACGCATGGACACGAGGACCACGTGGGTGGCCTGTCGTACCTGCTGCGGGAGGCGAGCTTCCCGGTGTTCGGCTCCGAGCTCACGCTGGGCCTGGCCCGGGGGCGGATCGAGGAGGCGGGACTGCTCAAGCGGACGGAGCTGACCCCGGTCGCCGACGGGGAGACCTGGACCATCGGCCCGTTCGACGTCGAGTTCATCCCGACCACCCACTCGGTCCCCGAGGCGTTCGCCACGGCGTACCACACCGCCCAGGGGACCATCCTCCACTCGGGGGACTTCAAGATCGACCTGAGCCCGGTGGACGGCAGGCTCACGGACCTCGCCCGGATCGGTGCGCTCGCCGACGGCGACGGGATCCGGCTCCTGCTCGCCGACTCGACGAACGCCGACCAGCCGGGGCACGCCCGGTCCGAGACGAGCGTCGGCGAGGTGCTCTACAACCTGCTCCACCACGAGGAGGGGCGTCGGGTGGTCGTGGCGTGCTTCGCCAGCCACATCCACCGGATCCAGCAGCTCGCCAACGCCGCGGTGTCCTTCGGTCGGGTCGTGGCGCCGCTCGGGCGGTCGATGCGCCGCAACGTCACCATGGCGAGGGAGCTCGGGCTGCTCGACATCCCGGACTCGGCGCTGATCGCGGCCGAGGCGATCGGCGACCGTGACCCGGGCGAGGTCATGGTGATCTGCACCGGCTCCCAGGGTGAACCGATGTCGGCGCTCGCCCAGCTCTCGACGGGGGACAACCGCTTCCTGTCGCTCTCCGAGGACGACACGGTGATCCTGAGCTCCCATCCGATCCCGGGCAACGAGCACGCCGTGACCCGGGTCATCGACAACCTGATGCGCGCCGGTGCCGACGTCGTGCACTCCGGGATCTCGGACGTCCACGCGACCGGGCACGCCAAGCGGGAGGAGCTCAAGCTCTACCAGTCGATCGTGCAGCCGGAGTGGTTCGTGCCGGTGCACGGCGAGTACCACCACCTCGTCGCCCACGCCCGGATCGCCGAGGAGATGGGGGTACCCGTCGAGCAGGTGGTCGTCGCCGAGGACGGGGACCGACTCGTGCTCGACGACCAGGGCCTCCGCAAGGTCGAGCGGGTGCCGTCGGAGTACGTGTACGTGCACGGGACGGTCGGCGACGTCGGTCCGGGGGTGCTCTCGGATCGTCAGGTGCTCTCCCGGGAGGGGCTCGTCTCGGTGATCGTGTGCGTCGATCCGGCCGCCCGCCGACTGGTCGCCGGCCCGGAGGTTGCGACCCGCGGCTGGGTCCACCCCGACGGGTCGTCGGGCCTGCTCGCCGACCTCGCCGACCGCGTCGCCGAGGTCGTGCGCTCCGCCCTGGCCGATGGCACCACCGACCGGGCGGCGATCGCCAAGGTGATCCGTCGGGCCGCCGGCTCCTTCGTCTCGGAGCGGACCCGACGCCGGCCCATGGTCGTGCCGGTGGTCCTCATCGCCGGCGACTGATCGCCGGCTGCGCCGTCGTCAGGGGGCCGGCTGCGCCGGGCGGCGTGGGGCGACGGATGTCACGTCCGGCGGGTTCCTCCTCGGGGATGGCAGTGGGAGATGCTGGCGTTGGCCCCCTCGTCAGGCGCGACCGTCAGGTCGACGGTGTCCTGCGCCGGGTCCCGGAGGTCGTCGGTGTTCGCTCAGCTCGGTCGTACGTGTGTCCGCCGACGGTGGTGGGTCGTCGGGGTGTGGGTGGCCCTGCTCGTGCTCGGTGGGGTCGCGACCGGCTCGGTCGGGTCGGACTTCCGGAGCGAGTTCTCGCTCCCCGACGTCGAGAGCCGAGCAGGTTTCGACGTGATCGAGTCCTCCTTCGACGGACTGGGGGCGGGGGAGCGCGGCACGGTGGTCCTGCAGTCCGACGACGGCTTCTCCGATGCCGAGCGGGAGGCCGTGACGGCGTTCCTCGATCAGGTCGCCGCCCGGCCCGACGTCACGGTCACCTCTCCCTTCGCCCCGGGCGGCGAGCTGCAGGTCTCGCCGCTGCCCGGTCGGCAGGGGACGATCGCGTTCGCCACGGTCGAGCTCGCCGGTGAGCTCGACCGCGAGGCCATCGAGGACTTCGGGGCCGAGGTCGAGTCGGCCGCACCGCAGGTCGAGGGGCTGCGCGTGGAGTTCGGTGGCCAGATGTTCACCCGGTTCGAGCCGCCGGAGTCGGAACTGCTCGGGCTGGCGTTCGCGATCGTCATCCTGATCCTGGCGTTCGGTTCGGTGCTGGCCATGGGGCTCCCCATCGGGGTCGCGCTCGGCGGGATCGGCGTGGGCTCGGTCCTGCTCGCCCTGCTCTCGAACGTGACGACGATGCCGGACTTCGCCACCAGCCTCGGGGTGATGATCGGCCTCGGGGTGGGGATCGACTACGCCCTGTTCATCGTGACCCGGTACCGCGAGCAGCTGCGGGCCGGCCACGACGTCGCCGGGGCCGTCGCTGCGGCGCTCGACACCTCGGGCCGTGCCGTCGCCTTCGCCGGGCTGACGGTGGTGATCTCGCTCCTCGGCATGCTGCTCATGGGCGTCGGGTTCGTGACCGGGCTCGGCATCGGCGCCGCGGTCGTCGTGACCGTGACCATGGTCGCATCCCTCACCCTGCTCCCGGCCCTGCTCGGCTTCGTCGGTGAGCGTGTCGACCGCACCCGCTGGCGCGGTCTGGTCGCAGCAGGTCTGGTCGCCGTGGGTCTGGTCGGCGCCGGACTGTCGGTGCAGCCGCTGCTGGTCGGGCTCCCGCTCGCGGTCGTGGTGCTGCTCGTCGGCGGTCTGGTGCCCGTGCTGCGCCGGGAGGTGCCCCGCCGGGCCGAACGTCCGCTCGAGTCGACCGTGGCCTACCGGTGGAGCCGGCTGGTGCAACGCCGGCCGGTGCTCATGGCAGCGGGGGCGACGCTGGCGCTCGTGCTGCTCGCCCTCCCCGTGCTCGACCTGCGGCTCGGTTTCGCGGATGCGAGCAACGACCCCCCGGAGTCGACCACGCGCCAGGCCTACGACCTGCTCGCGGAGGGGTTCGGGCCGGGGTTCAACGGCCCGCTCACCCTGGTCGCCGAGCTCCCGCCCGGGGTCGGTGCGGAGCAGCTCGGGTCGGTGACCGCTGCGGTCGGCTCGGACCCCGGCGTGGCCTTCGCCACCCCGGTGGTGACCGACGACCCCTCGGCTCCGACCGCCGCGATCTGGCAGGTCTTCCCGACGACCTCGCCCCAGGACGCAGCGACGACCGAGTTGGTCCAGCGGCTGCGCGCCGAGGTGCTGCCGGTGGCCGCCCCGGAGGGGGTCGACGTGCTCGTGACCGGGTTCGTGGCCGTGACGGTCGACTTCGCCGACTACCTGGCCGGTCGGCTCGTCGTGTTCTTCGGGGTGGTCCTCGCCCTGTCGTTCATCCTGCTCACGCTGGTGTTCCGGTCGCTGCTGGTGCCGCTCAAGGCGGTGTTCATGAACCTGTTGAGCATCGGAGCGGCCTACGGCGTGCTCGTCGCCGTGTTCCAGTGGGGGTGGCTCAGCTCGCTCGTCGGGGTCGAGCCGGCTCCCGTCGAGCCGTTCGTGCCGATGATGTTGTTCGCCATCGTCTTCGGGTTGTCGATGGACTACGAGGTCTTCCTGCTCTCACGGGTCCGCGAGGAGTGGCTCCGCACCGGGGACAGCAGCCGCTCGGTCGCTGACGGGCTCGCCGCCACGGCCCGCGTGATCACCGCAGCGGCGGCCATCATGGTGTTCGTCTTCGGGTCGTTCGTGCTCGAGGACAACCGGGCCATCAAGTTGTTCGGCCTGGGTCTCGCCGTCGCCGTGCTGCTCGACGCCACGATCGTCCGGCTCCTGCTCGTGCCGGCGACGATGGAGCTGCTCGGCGACCGGAACTGGTGGATGCCCCGGTGGCTCGACCGTCTGCTGCCGACGTTGCACGTCGAGGGGCCTGCTCCTGCGGGCGCGGGCACAGCTCCCGACTCGGGGAGCGGCGACGATCCGTCCGGGACGGACGTGACGCCGCCGGAGCGGGAGTTCGAACCGGCCGGCTGAGGCAGGTCGCTGCGTCGGGCCTCCGCCACGGGCCTCCGCCTCGGCTTCCGCCACGGCCTTCCGCCACGGCCTTCCGCCACGGTGTCGCCCCCGGCCGGTAGGTTGGGGGAGCCGTGGCAACCAGAACCCCCCAGTCCGCCCGGTCGTCTAAGCGAGCTCCCGGTTCGGGAACGTCGCGGTCGAACCGTCAGCCACCCCGTTCCGCCTCCGGGCGCGCCTCCGGTGGTGCCCGTCGGCCGGCGGACCGGCCGGCCACCCGGTCCCGTCAGGGTCGCGGGGTCACCAACTCCTCGACGCCGTGGGGCCTCCTCTTCGACGGCCACGGTCACGACGTTCTCGGGGTGGTCTGCGTCCTGCTCGCCGTGCTCGTCGCACTCGGTGTGTGGTTCGGTGCCGCCGGCCCGGTCGGCTCCGCCCTGGGCACCGCCACCCGGGGCCTCGTCGGGTTGCTGTCGGTCCTCGCCCCCGTGGCCCTGCTGGCGATCGGGATCCTGCTCATCCGTGGCCGTCGACCCCAGGGGCCGGAGGAACCACCCGCCCGCGGTTCCCGTCGGCGGAGCGCCGGGTCCCGGGCCGGGACGACTGCCGACGGGTCCGATCACGGCGCCGAGGGTGACGACGGCGGGGCCGAGGCCGGGACCGCCCAGATGGTCCTCCCGGCCGACCGGCTCCCGGCCCGGATCGCCGGTGCGGTCCTGGCCGCGGTGGTGGCGCTCCTCACGGCACACCTGCTCGCCGGCACCGACGTCTCGATCAGCGACGACGGCGTCGACGCCTACCGGTCCGCCGGCGGGTTGCTCGGCGCAGCGTTCGGGTGGCCGCTGGTCCGGCTGCTCGGCCCCTGGGGCGCGTGGGCGGTGCTGCTGGCCCTCGCCCTGCTGGCCGCAGCGCTCCTGAGCGGACGGCCCATCCGTCAGCTGGCGGCCTCGGTGGCCCGCGGCGTCGGCCCGGCGGTCCGGGCGGTCGTCCAGTGGATCCGGGCGTTGTTCGTGGTCGGCTCCGACACCGCCGACGGTTCCGGTGCACCCCGGGCCCGGCTCTACGACCAGGACGCCGAGGCGGCCGGTCGCTCCCCGCGTGGGCGACGGCGTGCCGCCGCCCGTTCGGGCGCCGACGATCCCGTGCCGGCCGACAGCGGTGCCGCTCCCGCCACGACGGCCCCCGATCCACCCAGCTCGACCCCGGATGCGGCGGTCCCGGCAACCTCCGGCCCCACGCCGCAGCCCGCGCCGACCGGGCCGCCCGAGCAGCTCGAGATCGGCCTCCCTCCCGGGGCGGCCGGATCCTCCTGGAAGCTCCCGCCGGCCAACTCCCTGTCGTTGTCCGAGCGCGCCGAGGTGGACACCCGGGCGGTCGAGGAGCGGGGGCAGCAGCTCGAGGCGGCCCTCGCCGAGCACGGCGTCGAGACCCGGCTCGTCGGGATGGTCGTCGGTCCGACGGTGACCCGGTACGAGCTCGAGCTCGGCGTCGGCGTGAAGGTCGCCCGGGTGACGTCGCTCAACAAGGACATCGCCTACGCGCTCGCCGCATCCGACGTGCGGATCCTGGCGCCGATCCCCGGACGGCAGGCCATCGGCATCGAGGTTCCCAACGCCCAGCGTCAGGTCGTGAACCTGGGCGACATCCTGACCTCGCCCGAGGCGCGTGCCGCCACCCACCCGCTCGAGGTCGGCGTCGGCCGGGACATCACCGGAGCGTCGGTCATGGTCAACCTCGCCGAGATGCCCCACCTGCTGATCGCCGGCCAGACCGGGGCGGGGAAGTCGAGCTGCATCAACTCGATCATCACCTCGATCATGATGCGGGCGACCCCGGACGAGGTCCGCATGATCCTGGTCGACCCGAAGCGGGTCGAGCTCAGCCAGTACAACCGGATCCCGCACCTGCTGACCCAGGTGGTCACCGACCCGCGCAAGGCCTCCAACGCCCTCAACTGGGCCATCAAGGAGATGGAGCGGCGCTACGACCTGCTCGTGAGGGTCAACACGCGTGACATCGGCTCCTACAACGCCTCGTTCGACGCCGGTGAGCTCCAGCCCGAACCCGGGGAGGACCTGGAGTTCGAGCGACTGCCCTACATCCTGATCGTGGTCGACGAGTTGAACGACCTGATGATGACGGCTCCGCGCGACGTGGACGACGCGATCTGCCGGATCGCACAGAAGGCCCGGGCCGTCGGCATCCACCTGGTGATCGCCACGCAGCGCCCGTCGGTGAACGTGATCACCGGCACCATCAAGGCCAACGTCCCGGCCCGACTGGCATTCGCCGTCGCGTCGGCCGTCGACTCCAAGGTCATCCTCGACCGCCCCGGCGCCGAGCGGCTCGTCGGCAAGGGCGACATGCTGCTCGCCACCTCCGACACCTCGGTGCAGCACCGGATCCAGGGCGCCTGGGTCGACGAGAAGGAGGTGGCCAACATCGCCGCCTTCTGGCGGCGACAGCAGCCTGCTCCAGCGGCGGCAGCAGCGGCCGTGGTCGACGACGTCCAGGGCGACCAGCACGCCTCCGGCGGCGGTGGGACCAGCCAGGGCGGCAGCGACGACGACGCGCTGCTCGAACAGGCCGTCGACCTGGTGGTCGGCGAGCAGCTGGGGTCGACCTCCATGCTCCAGCGTCGGCTCAAGGTGGGCTTCGCCCGGGCCGGCCGCCTCATGGACCTGCTCGAGGAGCGGGGGATCGTCGGTCCCTCCGAGGGCTCCAAGGCCCGGGTCGTGCTCGTGTCCCCCGAGGAACTCGCTGCGATGCGATCCGGCGCACAGTCGTCCGGTGGCGGGCCGTCCGTCGCAGATCCGGTCACCGGCGGGTCGGTCGCCGGGACCGAGGAGGGGTCGCCCGCCGGCGACCCGGTCACGGACTGATCGTCGTGCCGGAGCGCGACTACCGGGCCGACGGCATCACGATCCACTGGTCGAGCGACCTCTGCATCCACTCGGCCAACTGCCTGCGGGCGCTCCCGTCGGTGTTCGACACCTCGGCACGTCCCTGGATCCAGCCCGGCGACACCCCGGTGGACGACCTCGCTGCTGCGGTCGACTCGTGTCCCAGCCGGGCCCTGACCTACACGCGCACCGACGGTGGTGCCGACGGGCCCGGGGCCCGGTCCGCCGCCGGGAGCGGTGACGCAGCAGCCGACGGTGCGGCGGACGGCGGCTCCGCCGCCCGCGGGACCGGCGACGCCGCTCAGGTCGTCACGGTCCACGTGAAGGACGCCGGCCCGCTCGCCGTCGTCGGCCCGGTCCGGGTGGTGGACGCGTCCGGTGCCGAGGTCGTCGCCGGTGACCGGGTCTTCCTGTGTCGGTGCGGTACCTCACGCCGCAAACCCCAGTGCGACGGCTCCCACAAGCGCAACGGCTTCCAGGGCTGACTCCGGCCCTCTGCGTGCGCACCCCCGCTGGCTCCTAACCTCTGGTCGTGCCGTCCTACTGGGTCGAGACCCTGGGTTGCCCCAAGAACGAGGTGGACTCCGACGTCATCGAGGGGACGCTGCGCGCCGACGGACTGGTCCGCGCCGCCGATCCGGAGTCGGCCGACCTGGTGGTGGTCAACACGTGCGCGTTCATCGAGGCCGCCCGGGAGGAGAGCGTGGCGGTCACGCTCGACCTGGCCGGCCGTCGCCGTGACGGCGCCGCGCTGGTCGTCACCGGCTGCATGGCCGAGCGCTACACCGACGAGCTCGCCGAGGCACTGCCCGAGGCCGACGCCGTCGTGGGCTTCGCCGGCCAGACCGACCTGGCCCGGTTCGGCGGGGCGACGCCGGTCGCCGCCCCGGTGCGTCGCCGGTCGGCACCGGCGCCCGCGCTCGACCTGGCCCACGTGGTGCGGCCGGCACCCGACCGTCCGTGGGCGTACGTCAAGGTGGCCGAGGGGTGCGACAAGTCCTGCGGGTTCTGCGCCATCCCGACGTTCCGGGGACCGCAGCGGTCCCGGCCGATCGACGACGTCGTGGCCGAGGTCGACCGGCTCGGGGTCGCCGAGGTGGTGCTCGTGGCGCAGGACCTGGCCGCCTACGGCCGGGACCGCACGGCCGATGCGCCCGGTCCCCGACGGATCACCGAGCTCGTGACCGCGGTCGCGGAGCGCGTGCCGTGGGTCCGGCTCCTGTACCTGTACCCCTCGGAGCTGACCGACGAGCTGGTGGAGCTGATCGCCACCGGCCCCGTCCCGTACTTCGACCTGTCGCTCCAGCACGTCGCCGCACCGCTGCTGCGGTCCATGCGTCGTTGGGGTGACGGCGACCGCTTCCTCGAGCGGATCGAGTCGATCCGTCGGATCCGGCCGGATGCGACCTTCCGGTCGAACTTCATCGTCGGGTACCCGGGCGAGCGGGAGCGGGACCACGAGGAACTGCTCGACTTCGTCGAGGCCGCCGAACTGGACTGGTGCGGCTGCTTCGAGTGGTCCCCCGAGGAGGGCACCCCGGCTGCCGGACTCGACGGTCGGGTCGAGCCCGAGGTGGTCCGGCTCCGGCTGCGTGAGCTCGGCGAGCTCGCCGACGGCATCACCGCGCGGCGCCGGGAGGCGCTCGTCGGCACGACCGTCGAGGTGCTCGTCGACGAACCCGGGGTGGCCCGCAGCCACCGGGAGGCGCCCTCGATCGACGGTGTCGTCCAGGTCCCCGCCTCGCTCACCGTCGGGACGTTCCACCGGGTGCGGGTGGTGGACGCCGTCGGGCCCGACCTGATCGCCGAACCGTGACTCCGGAAGGGGACTCGTCCGGGTCGTCCCCCGGGTCCTCCTCGTCCGGGTCGTCCCCAGGGTCCTCCTCGTCCGGGTCGTCCCCCGGGTCCTCCTCGTCCGGGTCGTCCCTCGGGTCCTCCTCTGCGACGTTCGGCCCCTCGGCGCTGCTCACCCCGGCCAACGTGGTCACGATCATCCGGCTGCTCCTCGCCCCGTTCGTCCTCTGGCTGATCCTCGAGCAGGGGTCCGGTTGGCTGCTGTTCGCGCTCTGGGTCGCCATCACCGCCTCGGACAGCCTGGACGGCTGGCTGGCCCGTCGGCAGGGGACCACCCGTTCCGGTGCCTTCCTGGACCCGCTCGCCGACAAGGTCCTGGCCCTCGGTGGCCTGTGGGCGGTCGTGCTGGCCGGCAGGTTCTGGTGGCTCCCCGTGGCCCTCGTGACCGCACGCGAGCTGCTCATCAGCGGCTTCCGGAGCTACTGGGGGAGGCGGGGGCTGGCCGTGCCGGCGTCGCGGGCCGCCAAGTTCAAGACCTTCCTGCAGTTCAGCTCGGTCTCCCTCGTGGTGTGGCCGTGGACGACCGGGATCACCTGGATGGCCGACACGGTGCTGTGGCTCGCAGTGCTGGTCGCCTGGGTGAGCGCCGTGCAGTACGTGGTGGCCGGCTCCCGGGCCACGTCCACGACCGGGGCGGCCTGAGCCTCCCCGTTGCCGGTCGCCCGGACCTGCGGCCGGCGTCCGGACCCGCCGCCGCCGGGTAGCGTCCCGGCGTGCGTTGTGAGGTCGTCGCCATCGGGACCGAACTGCTGCTCGGCCAGATCACCGACACCAACTCGTCGTGGATCGGCGAGCAGCTCGCGCTCGTCGGTATCGACTCCCTCTTCCAGACGAAGGTGGGGGACAACCTGGACCGCATCGTCGACACCATCGAACTGGCCCTCTCGCGCAGCGACGCCGTGATCTGCTGCGGTGGGCTCGGGCCCACCCAGGACGACCTGACCCGCACCGCCCTGGCGGCGGTCATGGGGGTCCCGCTCGTGGCGGACGAGGCCATGGAGGAGCACATCATCGGGCTGTTCTCCGGCCGGGGCCGACCGATGCCGGCGAACAACCTGCGCCAGGCCGAGCGCCCCGAGGGGGCGGAGTTCATCGAGCAGATGCCCGGCACCGCCCCGGGACTGCTCTGTCCGGTCCGACGACCCGGCCCCGACGGCACCGACCGCGAGCTCGTCGTCTACGCCGTGCCCGGCGTGCCCTGGGAGATGCGGGAGATGGTGCTCGGCACCGTGCTGGGCGACCTGCAGCGCCGGGCCGGGATCACCGCCGTGATCCGCAGCCGGACGCTGCGCACCTGGGGTGAGTCCGAGTCGGGTCTGGCCGAGCGGCTCGCCGGCCGCATCGACCACCTGGACGGCACCGGCAACCCGACCATCGCGTTCCTGGCCTCGGGGATCGAGGGGCTGAAGGTCCGCCTCACCGCCAAGGCGCCGACCGAGGCCGAGGCCGAGTCGCTGCTCGCCGCCGAGGAGGCCGAGGTCCGATCACTGCTCGGCGACCTCGTGTTCGGGGTGGACGACGACACGATGGAGTCGGTCGTGCTCGACGGGCTCCGCCGGGCCGGCCTGACACTGGCGGTGGCCGAGTCGCTCACCGGCGGCATGGTGGGATCACGGCTCTGCGACGTGTCCGGGGTCAGCGAGGTGTTCCGGGGCGGGGTCGTCTCCTACGCGTCGGACGTCAAGTACGAGGTGCTCGGCGTGCCCGAGGGGCCGGTCGTCACCACCGCGGCTGCAGCGTCGATGGCGGAGGGCGTCCGACGGCTGCTCGGCGCCGACGTCGGGATCGCCGCCACGGGGGTGGCCGGTCCCGCAGAGCAGGAGGGTCGGCCGGCAGGGACGGTCTGCCTGGCGGTGGTCTCGGATCCCGTCGGGGGCGGGGAACCCGTGGTCGACACGCTCGAGCTCCGGCTCCCCGGCGGCCGCCGCCAGGTTCGGGAGTTCACGGTGATCACGCTCCTCGGGCTCCTGCGCCGCCACCTGCTCGACCGCTCCGCCTGATCCGCTGCGCGTCCCGCTCGTGGCGCGCGATACTCGGGACCGAATCACACGGTTGTCGTTCGCCGTCAGGGAACGCCCGACCGAGACCAGGAGCGCCCAGGTTGCCCAGTTCGTTCGTCCACCTGCACCAGCACACCGAGTACTCGATGCTCGACGGTGCCTCGCGCATCGGCGACGTGGTCGCCGCCGCCGTGCGTGACGGCCAGCCGGCGATGGGGATCACCGATCACGGCAACATGTACGGCGTCCTGGACTTCTACCGGGAGTGCCAGTCGCAGGGTGTCCGGCCGATCATCGGCAGCGAGCTCTACATGGCCTACGAGGACCGGACCGAACGGCTCCAGCAGCGCGGCGGACGGGTCGACGACTCCGGTGGATCCGTCGAGGGCGGTCGCAAGGCGTACTACCACCTGACGACCCTGGTCGAGAACCAGGTCGGCTACCGCAACCTCATCCAGTTGTCGTCGCGGGCGTTCCTCGAGGGGTACTACCGCAAGCCCAAGGTCGACTGGGACCTGCTCGCCCAGCACGCCGAGGGACTGATCGTGACGACGGGCTGCCTGGGTGGACATGTCCTGCAGGCCATGATGAACGAGGGGTTCGACGCGGCGTGCGAGCGGGCGGGCCGCCTGCTCGACATCTTCGGCCGGGACCACCTGTTCGTCGAACTGCAGGACCACGGCATCGCGGCGCAGCAGGAGACCAACCCCCTGCTCGTCCGGCTCGCCAACCGGCTCCGGCTCCCGCTGCTCGCCACGAACGACAG
The DNA here is from genome assembly GCA_903852755.1 of uncultured Actinomycetes bacterium. Classification (GTDB taxonomy): domain Bacteria; phylum Actinomycetota; class Acidimicrobiia; order Acidimicrobiales; family Microtrichaceae; genus SXMI01. The sequence goes on from CAINRS010000069.1 coordinate 13,974, forward strand.
CCACTACGTGCACCAGCACGACGCCGTGTCGCACGACGCACTCCTGTGCGTCCAGACGGGTTCGCTGCGCAGCGACCCCGACCGGTTCCGGTTCGACGGCGACCAGCACTACCTGAAGACCGCCGCCGAGATGCGGTCGTTGTTCGCCGAGCTGCCCTCGGCGTGCGACAACACGCTGTGGGTCGCCGAGCGCTGCGAACTCGAGATCGAGTTCGGCAAACCGCAGTTGCCCGAGTTCCCCCTGCCCGACGGGTTCGCCGACGACGCTGCGTACCTCGAGCACCTGACGTTCGCCGGAGCCCGGAAGCGGTGGGGTGCCGAGCTCCCGGACGACGTGGTGGAGCGGCTCGCCTACGAGCTGCGGGTCATCTCCGACATGGGGTTCAGTTCGTACTTCCTCATCGTGTGGGACCTGATCCGTCACGCCCGCGACTCCGGTATCCGTGTCGGGCCGGGGCGTGGCTCCGCCGCGGGGTGTGCCGTCGCGTACTGCCTGTGGATCACCGACCTCGACCCGATCCGCTACGACCTCCTGTTCGAGCGGTTCCTCAACCCGAGCCGGATCTCGATGCCCGACATCGACATGGACTTCGACTCGCGGTTCCGCGACGAGATGATCCGCTACGCCGCCGAGCGGTACGGCCGGGACCACGTGGCGCAGATCATCACCTTCTCGACCATCAAGGCCCGGGCCGCCGTCCGGGACGCCGCCCGGGTGCTCGGGTTCCCCTACGCGGTCGGCGACCGGGTGGCCAAGGCCATGCCCCCGCTCGTGATGGGTCGCGACACGCCGTTGCACGCCTGCCTCGAACGCGATGACAAGTACGCCGAGGGCTACGCCATGGCGGCCGAGCTGCGGTCCATGTACGAGGCCGACCCCGATGCCAAGGAGGTCATCGACGTCGCCCGCGGCCTCGAGGGTCTGCGCCGTGGGGACGGGATCCACGCCGCTGCGGTGGTGATCACCCGGGAGCCGCTCACGGAGTACCTGCCCATCCAGCGCAAGCCCGAGGCCGGCCAGGACCCCGAGGAGGCGCCGGTCGTCACCCAGTACGAGATGCACGGCGTCGAGGACCTCGGCCTGCTCAAGATGGACTTCCTCGGGTTGCGGAACCTCGACGTCATCACCGACACGCTCCGGCTCATCCGGGAACGGCGGGGGATCGACGTCGACATCGACGCCGTCCCGCTCGACGACGAGCCCACCTTCGAGCTGCTCCGCCGGGCCGAGACGATCGGGGTGTTCCAGCTCGAGGGCACGGCCATGCGGGCCCTCATCAAGTCGCTCGCTCCCACGACCTTCGAGGACGTCGCCGCCCTGGTCGCCCTGTACCGGCCGGGTCCGATGGCGGCCAACATGCACACCGACTACGCGGACCGCAAGAACGGACGGCAGGAGGTGGCCTACCTGCACCCGGACGCCGAGGACATCCTGGGCGAGACCTACGGCCTGTGCATCTACCAGGAGGGCATCATGCGGATCGCGCAGCGGTTCGCGTCCTACTCCCTGGCCGACGCCGACAACCTGCGCAAGGCCTGCGGCAAGAAGGACCGGGCGAAGATCGCCGCCGAGCGCGAGAAGTTCGTGGAGGGTTGCGAGACCACTGGCTACGGCCGGGACCTCGGTGAGCAGTGGTTCGACATCATCGAGCCGTTCGCCGACTACGCGTTCAACAAGTCGCACAGCTACGGCTACGGCTACGTGGCCTTCCAGACGGCGTACCTCAAGGCCAACTACCCGGCCGAGTACCTCTCGGCGCTGCTGACGAGCGTCAAGGACAAGCTCGAGAAGGCGGCGATCTACCTGGCCGAGTGCCGGACGGCGGGGATCGAGGTGCTCGTGCCTGACGTCAACCGCTCGGCATCGGACTTCACCCCGGTGACCGGTGTCGGCGACGACGGCACCGAGCGGGACCAGATCCTGTTCGGGCTCTCCGCGGTCCGCAACGTCGGCACGGCGCTCGTCGACATGATCGTCGCGGAACGTGAGGACCGTGGCCCCTTCGCCGACTTCCACGACTTCGCCGAGCGGGTCAACACGATGGTGCTCAACCGCAAGACGCTCGAGTCCCTCATCAAGGCCGGTGCGTTCGACTCGATGGGGCACCCCCGTCAGGGCCTGCTCGCGGTGTTCGGCCAGATCACCGACGCCACGGTCGCACGGCGCAAGGAGCACGACATGGGGGTCATGTCGTTGTTCGGCGCATCGGACGACGGTCCGGTGTTCGACGAACGGGTCGCCATCCCGGACCTCGAGTTCGACAAGAAGCAGCGGCTGACCTTCGAGAAGGAGATGCTCGGCCTGTACGTGTCGGACCACCCGATGCTCGGCGCCGAGCAGGCGCTCGGCCGACGGACCGACTGCGGCATCGGTGACCTCGAGGAGGTCGCCGACGGCGAGCGCCGGACGATCGGCGGCGTGGTGACGAACCTCGCCAAGCGCTGGACCCGCCGGGGCGAGCTCATGGCGACGTTCACGCTCGAGGACCTGCGGGCCAGCGTCGAGGTCATGGTCTTCCCGAAGATGATGGCCGAGGTCGGCCACCTGCTCGAGGACGACGCGATCATCATCACCGGTGGCCGGATCGACCGGCGGGACGACACCCTCAAGTTCGTCCCGTCCGACGTGACGGTGTTCGAACCCGTGATCGACGAGTCCCCGCCGCTGCGCATCCACCTTTCCTCACGCCGGCTCGACGACCGGACGCTCGACCGCCTCAAGACGCTCCTCGGCGACTTCCCGGGGGACTCCGAGGTCCAGATCGTCGTCGACGAACGGTCGCTCGTCCGCCTGCCCGAGCAGTACCTGGTGAGCACGCGGAGTGGCCTCGTCGGGGAGCTCCGGGCCCTCCTCGGCCACGCTGCGGTGTCGGTCTGACACGACCGCCCGCCGGGCGACCGCTCCGCGTGGCGCGAGTTGCAGGGACAGCGCGGAGACGCTGGACTAGAGGGCGCCGTCCGGGCCCTCCGGGCGGTGTGCGGGACAGGAACGAGGAGTGCACGCATGGCCCTTGAGGTGACGACCATGGACAGCGTGGCGTTGGGGGACGCCGAGCTGGCGGAGCTGGCGGACCTCTGCGCCGAGACCGGCCACGCCCACGAGGTCGGCACCCTGTCCAAGCTGCGGGACAACCCCGACTGGGTGCTCGTGAGCCGGGTCCGTGAGGGCAACCACCTCCGGGGATTCTCGGTGTCGTCGCTGGTGCGCCTGGGCGGCACCCCGTCGATCGTCTACGCCCTGGCCGTCGTGAAGCGTTCCTCGCGCCGTGACGCCATCCTCAAGGCGATCGTGGCCGAGAACTTCCGTCGGGCGCTGGCCGCGTTCCCGGACGAGGACGTGCTCGTCGGCGCCAGGTTCAGCGACGCCGGGGCGACCGAGGCGTTCAAGCAGGTCGTCGACATCGTGCCGCGTCCGGGCCACAAGGCCTCGGGCGAGGAGCGGGCGTGGGGCAAGCGGCTCGCCCGCCGGTACGAGGTGCCCTCGTCGGCCTACGACGAGCAGACCTTCACCGTGACCGGTGACGGGTCGCTGCCGATGGTGGTCGACCACGAGACGTCCAAGCCGGCGTCGATCCCGTCCGACGTGGCGGCCCAGTTCTCCCACCTCGACGCCGCCCGTGGCGACCACCTGATCCTGTGCGGGTGGGTGATGGCCGAGGACCTGCTCAAGTTCGGGTGACCCGTTCGCTGGAGGACGTGCTCGCCTCCAGGCGCATGTGCCGGGACTTCTCACCGGCACCCCTGACCCCCGCCGTCGTCGAACCCGTCCTGGCGGCGGCGTTCGCCGGTCCACGTGCGGGCAACACCCACGGACTGCACCTCGTCGTGCTCGAGGGGCCGGAGACGGCCCGCTACTGGGACGTGACACTCCCGGTGGAGCGGCGAGCGACCTTCCGCTGGCCGGGGCTCCTGCGGGCGCCGGTCCTGGCGCTGCTGCTCGTCGATCCGGCCGCGTACGTGGCCCGGTACGCCGAGCCGGACAAGGCCCGCACCGGTCTGGGGGGATCGTCGTCGGTCTGGCCCGTTCCCTACTGGTTCGTCGATGCCGGATCGGCAGCGATGTCGGTGCTCCTCGCGGCGGAGTCGGCCGGTCTGGGGGCGCTGTGGTTCGGACCGTTCGGCCACGAGTCCGAGCTGCTCTCGGCCCTCGGGGTGCCCGAGGGGATGCGGGCGGCCGGGACGCTCGCCCTGGGTCGGAGGGCCGTGGCGGACGAGGCGACCTCGGCCTCGGCCCGGCGGGGCCGTCCCGATCCGGCCGCCTTCGTGCACCGCGGCGGGTGGTGAGGTCGCCCGGACCGTCGGCGACCTGTCGGTGGCCGCTAGGTTGACCGGCCGTCGCCCGGGTGCCCGGGGACGGGGGCGAACGGGGGGACAGGTGCACGAACGCAGCCAGCGGTTCTGGTCGTGGTTGGCGGTCAACCTGGGTCGGCGGGCCGGCCTCGTCGGGGTGATCGGACTGGTGTTCACGATCGTCATCGGGCTCGGGATCACCCGCCTCGAGTTCGCCACCGGCCAGGACAGCTACCTGAACGCCGACGACCAGGTGGCGATCGACAACGTCGAGTACCAGGAGCTCTTCGGCGGCCAGGCCCTGCTCACGGCGATCGAGGTGCCCGAGGGCGCCACCGTCGACTCGCTGTTCACCCCGGAGGGGGTGGCCGCGCTGGCGTCCGTCTCCGAGCGGGTCCGGGCCATCCCGGACGTCGACGGCGTGATCTCACCCCTCACGGCCCTCGAGTTCTCCAACTCGCTCATCCAGGCCCCACCCGGCGGCACGGTCTTCGACGCCATCGCCACGAAGGCACTCCTGCAGGCGCAGGAGGCCGCGGTCGCCGCTGGGGACACGGTGAGCGCCCAGGCCCGCGCCGCCGACACCACCGCGACCGCCGAGCGGCTCCTCGCCGTCCCTCCGGAGCGGCAGGTGCTCACCGACCCCGAGTGGGTCCGGTTCCTGACCTACGACAACCAGGGCGGGATTCGCTCCGCCCTGCGGACCTTCTTCCCGGACGACCGTCACGCGCTCCTGATCACCCGGCTCGCGGGCAACCTCTCGATCGAGTCCGAGGGCGCAGCGGCCGAGGAGGTCGTGCGGGTCATCGGCGAGCTCCGCCTGCCGGGAGACCCTGCGGTCCAGACCACCGGGGCGTCGCTCCTGTTGCTCGACATCAACGACTACCTGCAGGGCGGCATGCTGACGCTGGGTGGGATCGCGGTGGCCGTGATGGCGGTCATCCTCCTGTTGTTCTTCAACGTGCGGTGGCGTCTGCTGCCGCTCGCCGTGGTGCTCGTCGGCGTGGTGTGGGCGTTCGGCCTGGCCGGGTACCTCGGGATCCCGCTCACACTGGTCACGATCGCCGGCCTCCCGGTGATGCTCGGCATCGGGATCGACTACGCGATCCAGATGCACTCCCGGATCGAGGAGGAGGTGATCGTCGACCGGTCCCCCCACCCGATCCAGGAGGCGGCCCGGGGGCTCGGGCCGGCCCTGCTGGTGGTGACCTTCGACGCGGTGTTCGCGTTCGCTGCGATCCAGCTCTCACAGGTGCCGATGGTGCGCGACTTCGGCTGGCTGCTCACGGTCGGGATCGTCGCCATCTGCATCTCGTCGATCGTCAACCCGCTCGCCGCCCTCGGGATCCGGGAGTACCGCAGCCCCACTCGGGGCCGTGACTTCAGCGAGGGTCGGCTCGGTCGGCTCGTGGTGTGGCTCGGCAGCCTGCCGGCGGCCGCGGCGATCCCACTCGCGATCGTCTCGGTCATCGTGTTCGTGCTCGGCAGCGTGGTCGAACCGCGGATCAAGCTCGAGACGGATCCGACCAACTGGGTGGACCAGGACAACCGGGTGATCTCGGACCTGCGCTCCGTCGCCCGGCAGGTGGGTGGCGACGCCGAGCTCGGGGTGTTCGTCCGCTCCACCGACGGCCGGTCGCTGTTCACCCAGCCCGTGGTCGACTACGTGGACGAGTTCACCACCGCCGAGCTCGAGGCCCACCCGGAGGTGCTCAACGGGGCCACGAGCATCGTGGCGACGATCTCGGACCTGACCGACGTGCCGGGCGCCGCGCCCGAGACCCCCGAGGCGGAGACGGTCCTGGCGGCGTGGGAGGTCGCCCCGCCGGACATCCAGCGCTCGACGGCGACGTCCGACGGCACGGCGCTCAACGTCATCTACCTGACCCGGCCGGGTCCGCTCGAGGACCGGGCGGCGGTCGTCGAGGGCATCCGGGCCGACGCCGATCCGCCGGCCGGGACGACCGTGGTCCCCTCGGGGCTGGCCGTGGTCGGCACCGGGCTGCTCGCCAACCTCGAGGCCAACCTGGTGGAGCTCACCTGGGTCGCCGTGGGACTCGTGTTCCTGTTCCTGCTGGTGCGACTGCGTTCGCTGATCCGGGCCCTGCTGTCGATGGTCCCGGTGCTGGTGTCCTCCGGTGTGGCGACGCTCGCCATCTGGGCCCTCGGGATCGAGCTGAGCCCGATGACGGCGGTCGGCGGGCCGCTCGTCGTGGCGACCTGCACCGAGTTCACGTCCCTGATCCTGTTGCGCTACATCGAGGAGCGGCGACGAGGTCTCGAGCCCCGGGCGGCCATCGACGTGACCGCCGCCCGGACGGGCCGGGCGTTCATCGTCTCCGCCATGACGGCGATCGCCGGGGTGGCGGTCATCGCCTCGTCGTCGCTGCCGCTGCTGCGGAACTTCGGGTTGTTCGTCGCCATCAAGGTGGCCATCGCCCTGCTGGCGGCCCTGGTGGTCCTGCCGCCGCTGGTGGTCTGGGCGGACCGGAGGAACTGGGTGTCCCGGGGGATGCTCGAGGTGCGCGAGGTGCCGTTCATCGAGGTGGCGGACCACGCCCCGGGGGCCGTCGCCGCCGAGTGAGGCGCGTGGCCCTCCGGCCGTGGGTCGCTCAGCGATCGAGCTCGGCGAGCAGGTCCTCGACGGAGTCGACCGGGGCACGGCACGTGTGGTCCCGGCAGACGTAGGCGCGGCCGTCCGCACCGGTCTCGTCCCTGCCCTCCCACAACGGGCCGTCACCACGCTCACCGGCGACGAGCACGACGCCGGGCAGGAACCTCCGGCGCACGGCGTCCGCGAGGTCCGGCCGGTCGCCGGTGACGACCACCTCCGTGATGCCGACGGCCTGGAGTTCGACGGCCCACAGCAGCATCCCGAATCCCGTCGGGTGGCGGGCGGCGAGCGGTCCCAGGTTGCGCAGGATCGACCGGGCCATCTCGCCCCACCGGGAGTCGCCGGTGAGTGCCTCGAGCCGCAGGAAGCCGACAGCGGCCTGACTGGCTCCCGACGGTGTGGCGTCGTCGGCGAGCTCCCTGGGTCGGGCGATCAGCGCCTCGCCGTCGTCGGCGGTGGTGAACACGCCGCCGTCGGGGTCCCAGTGGTGCCGGGCGATCAGCTCGGCCACGGTGACGGCCTCGTCGAGCCAGCGGAGCCGGCCGGTCGCCCGGTACAGCTCGCAGAAGGCGTCGAGCAGGGCACCGTGGTCCGCGGCGTAGGCGAGGTGCTGGGCCCGTCCTCCGGATCCGTCGTCCTGCCACGAGCGCAGCCACCGGCCGTCGTCCCGTCGGAGGTGGTCGCAGAGGAACCCGGCGGTGCGCTCCGCCTCGTCGAGCCAGGCCCGGTTGCCGGTCGCCGCAGCGGCCTCGGCGAGCGCCCCGACGAACAGCGCGTTCCACTCGGTGAGCACCTTGTCGTCGAGTCCCGGTCGCGGCCGTCGGGACCGGGCGGCGAGGAGGGCGGCGCGGGCGGCCTCGACCGTCGCCGGACGCTCCAGGTCGCCCCGGTGGCGGATCCGGTTCGGGATCGACCGTCCCTCGAAGTTGCCCGATCCGGTGACGTCGTAGAAGGCGCACACCTCGTCCACGGCGTCGGTCATCCCGGCCTCGGCGAGCACGGTCGACACCTCCTCGGGTGTCCACACGTAGAAGGCCCCCTCCTCGGCGTGGTCGCCGCCGTCGGCCGGGACGCTGTCGGCGTCCTCGGCGGAGCACCGCCCGCCGTCGGGGAGCGACAGGTCCCGCAGCACGTACTCGACCGTCTCGGTGAGCGTCTGCAGGTGACGATCGGCTCCGGTCACCTGCCAGGTGTGGGTGAGCAGCCGCACCAGGAGCGCATTGTCGTAGAGCATCTTCTCGAAGTGCGGCACGAGCCACTGCCGATCGACCGAGTAGCGGGAGAACCCACCACCGAGGTGGTCGGCGATGCCCCCAGCGCTCATGGCGTCCACCGATGTGACCACGGCGGACAGTGCAGCGGCGGAGCCGGTGCGCACGTGCGCCCGCAGCAGGTGGTCGAGCGTGAGCGTCTGCGGGAACTTGGGGGCCTGTCCGAACCCGCCCCACGCCGGGTCGAACGCCGAGAGCGCCGCAGCGGTGGCCTCGTCGAGCTCGGCGCGGTCGGGCAGGTCGCCGCCTGCCGGGACGGCGTGCCGTCGCACGACCTCGGTGAGCTGGCCGGCCTGTTCCAGCAGCTCGTCCCGTCGTTCGGTCCACGCCTCGTGCACTGCGGTCAGCACCTGGGTGAACGACGCCTGGCCGCCGCGGGGTCGGTCCGGGAAGTAGGTCCCGCAGAAGAACGGCTCCCCGTCGGGAGTGGCGAACACGGTCATGGGCCAGCCGCCGTGACCGGTCATCGCCTGGGTGGCCTCCATGTAGATCCGGTCGACGTCGGGCCGCTCCTCCCGGTCGACCTTGACGTTCACGAACCACTCGTTCATGCGCTCCGCCGTGTCCGGGTCCTCGAAGGACTCGTGCGCCATGACGTGGCACCAGTGGCACGAGGAGTAGCCGACCGAGATGAGCACCGGCCGGTCGCTGCGCCGCGCCGACTCGAACGCCTCGGGGCCCCACGGGTACCAGTCGACCGGATTGTCGGCGTGCTGCTGCAGGTACGGGCTGGTCTCGGCCGCGAGTCGGTTGGGCATGTCGGGCACGCTAACGCCGCTGGGGTCACCCACGGCCCCGGGCGGTAGCGTCACCGACATGGAGTGCAGACTCGACGGCAGGGTGGCGCTCGTGACCGGGGCGTCGCGTGGCATCGGACGGGCGATCGCCGCGGCGTACGCCGCCGCGGGCGCGTCGGTGATGCTCAGCTCCCGCAAGGCCGAGGCCCTGGAGGAGGCGGTGGCGGGGATCGAGCCGGCCGCCGGGGCCGAGCTCGCGACGTTCGCGGCGAACGCCGGCGATCCGGAGGCGGCCGCGGCGTGCGTCGCCGCCACGGTCGAACGGTTCGGGGGTGTCGACGTGCTGGTGAACAACGCCGCCACCAGCCCCTACATGGGGCCGATGATCGACATCGACCTGCCCCGGCTCGACAAGACCTACGACGTCAACCTGCGCGGTGCGTTCGTGTGGACGCAGGAGGCCTGGCGGCAGTCGATGCGCGAACGCGGTGGTGTGGTGGTGAACATCTCGTCGATCGGCGGTCTGTCCGTCGAGACGTCGATCGGCCACTACAACGTGACCAAGGCGGCGCTCATCCACCTGACGAAGTCGCTCGCCGCCGACCTGGCTCCGGGGGTGCGTGTCGTGGCGATCTGCCCCGGACTCGTCAAGACCGACATGGCCCGGGCGCTGTGGGAGTCCAACGAGGAGTCCGTGGCCCGGATGGTGCCGCTGCAGCGTCTCGGGGAGCCCGAGGACATCGCCGAGGCAGCGGTGTTCCTGGCGAGCGACGCAGCGTCGTGGATCACGGGCACGACGCTCGTGGTCGACGGCGGCATGCTGCTCTGAGCGGAGGGTCGCCCGGCGGGCCGCGGGCGCCGGTCAGCGCGCCGTCGAGATGAGCACCAGCCGCGTGCCGCAGACGGCGTCGACCACCCAGCGCCCCTCGGCCACCTCGACCGCTCCCGGCACGGATGCCGGTTCGTCGAAGCTGAAGTAGAGGTGACGGAGTCGCCCCCGGCGGTCGCCGAGCCACTCGGCCAGCGCCCCGTGGGTGGCCTCGAGCAGCCGCAGTCGCCCGGCACCACCCCAGCCGAGCTCGACCCAGTGGTTCCCGTCCACCGCCGCACCCCGGGCCGTCACCCGGCCCCCGAGGAGCTCGGCGTACAGGGCGGTCGCCCCGGCGAGGTCGGCCACCGCGTGGACCACCCTGCCGAGGGAGGCCACCGGCCGGTCGTAGGCCCGTTCGGGGAATCCCTCGGGAGGTTCGTGCTCGCGGCGGGCGCCCGTTCTGGACTCGGCCACCTGCACGACGATCCCGTGCGCGTCGCGGGGGTGGATGAACGCCTCCCGCCACACGGGGTCGTGACGGTCCTCGTCGACGGGCTCGATGCCGGCGGCGCGCAGCGCCCCGGTGACCCGGTCCAGGTCGTCGACGGTGAAGGTGAGGTGGTGCGGTCCGGGGCCGGACCGCTCCAGGAACCGCCGCAGGAAGCCCCGACCGGCTTCGGGGTGGATGCCCTCGACCACGAAGCCGTTCGCGAACCGCAGCTGGGTCCAGCCGAATCCGTCGCTCACCCCCCGGTCGATGTACTGGCCGCCCAGGGCGTCGGCGAGAACCGGCCAGGGGTCGGTGATCCGCTCGACGGCGACCGCCACGTGCTCGAAGCTGGTCGCCGGAGGGATCTGGTCGGAGGGGGGCTTCACGTCGACGGGGCTCCCGGGGGTGCGGTCGGTCGGTCGGAGGGCGCTCGGAGTCGGTACCGCTCGATCTTGCCGAGTGCGGTGCGTGGGAGCGAATCGCGCAGGTCGAGTTCCCGGGGAGCGCACGCCGCCGGCAACTCGGCGCGCACCGCAGCGCGCAGGTCCTCGAGCGTCGGGATCCTCCCGGGTGTCGGCACGACCACCGCCACCACGCGCTGGCCCCACTCCGGGTCGTCCCGGCCGACCACGGCCACCTCGGCCACCCCGGGGACCCCGGCGAGCACCCGTTCCACCGGCTGCGGCCAGACGTTCTCGCCGCCCGTGACCACCACGTCGTCGGCCCGACCCGTCACGTCCAGTCGGCCCGTGTCCGGGTCCACCACGCCGATGTCGCCGGCGCGGTACCAGCCATCGGCCCCGGCGAGCGGCGCACCGTCGCGGTCGGCCCGGCCGAGCGACGGTGTGCGGAGCTCGATCGGTGCCGGAACGCTCCAGTGGGTCCCGGGTGGGGTGGCCGTCCGGACCGAGACCCCGTTCAGGGCGAGTCCGTCGTAGACCACGCCGCCGAACGTCTCGGTGCACCCGTAGGTCGCCACGGTGTTGTCCGGCCGGTCGAGTGGTGGGGCGGAGCCCCCGAGCAGGATCCGTCGCCACGGGGACGGGTCGATTCTGCCCAGGAGCGTCGGCACCAGCGAGACGTGGGTGCAGCCGTTGCGGACCGCAGTGGCCAGGGTCTCCGGATCCGCCCGGGCCACCACCTCGAGACCGGCGCCGCTCGACAGCGCCCGGGTGAGGACGGAGAGTCCGCCGACGTGGTGCAGCGGCAGGCACGCGAGCCACCTGACGTCCGGGGCAACGCCGAGGGCGGTGGCGGTGGCGTACGCCGCCCACTCCACGCCCTGGTGCGTGTGGACCACGGCGCGGGGCCGGCCCGTCGTCCCCGAGGTCGCGACCACGACGGCGTCGCCGTCCCGGACCCGGCCCTCGTGGTCCCGTCGGTGCTCGTCCCGGGCCGGCAGGACGGTGGTGCCGTCCGGGGTGACGAGCCGGTCCGGTCCGACCACCTCGAGCAGGGTCCGGAGGTGGGGCTCCGGCACGTCGACGGGGAGCGGTGCGGCGACGTCACCGTCGTCCCACACACGCAGCAGGGCGTCGACGAAGCCGGGTCCGGCCGGCAGTGCCAGCCCGACGAGCTCAGGCACGGGAGGTCACCGTCGCACCCACGGGCCTCACGGTACCGTCGGTGCCCGTGGAGGATGCGGTCGCACCGGCGTCGGTCGAACTGCCGGTCGGCCTCCCCGGTCGGCTGCTCGCCGCGGTGGTCCCGGTGGTCGCGTTCGGGTTGGTCGCCGCGAGCGCACGGCGGGGCGGTCTCGATGCGACCGACGGCGACGTCGTGCCGCCGTGGGTGCTCGCCGTGGCGACCCTGGCCGGTGCGCTCGTGTTGTCGTGGCGGGCGGCGACCCAGCGGGCGGTGCTCGACGCGGCAGGTCTGCGCTGCCGCAACCTGCTCGTGAGCTTCGAGGCCGACTGGGATCTGGTGGAGGTGCTGCGGGTCGAGCGGCGGGGTCCGTTCGTCACGGTCGACCTGGTCCTGGCGAACCTGCGTCGGTCGCACCGCATCGGCGCCGCCACGCGACTCGCCGGACCCTCGGCTGCGCAGGTGCTCGGCCTCATCCGGCAGGTGCCGGCGGCATCGGCCCGGCTCGGCGATCCGGAGCCGTAGGCTCTCCGGGCCGTGAGCGAACCCCCTGCCGTCCGCACGCCCTCGGGTACCCCGGGCCTCCCGACCGGGTGGCGCCGCTGGGTGCTCGGCGCCCGACCCCGGACGCTGCCCGCGGCGGTGGCCCCCGTGCTCGTCGGCACGGCTGCTGCGGCCGGTCCCGCCTCGTTGGGTGCGGCCCGCGGCCTGTCCTGGTGGGTCGCCCTCTGCGCCCTCGGGGTGGCCGTCTCGGTCCAGGTCGCCACCAACTACGCCAACGACTACTCGGACGGTCGTCGGGGGACCGACGATCCGTCCACCCGGGTCGGGCCGCCCCGACTCGTGGGCAACGGGCTGGCGAGTCCGGCCGAGGTCAAGCGTGCGACGATCGTCGCGTTCGCCGTCACCGCCGCGTTCGGTCTCCCGCTCGTGGTGTTCGTGCAGCCCTGGCTCGTCGTGGTCGGGCTCGCAGCCATGCTGGCGGGGTGGGGCTACACCGGTGGTCCCCGTCCCTACGGCTACGCAGGCCTCGGTGAGGCCTTCGTCTTCGTGTTCTTCGGGCTGGTCGCCACCACCGGGTCGACCTACGTGCAGGTGCTCGGGATCCCGTGGATCTCCTGGGTCGCGGCCGTCGCCGTCGGCTGCCTCGCCACGGCGCTGCTCGTGGTGAACAACCTCCGTGACATCCCCGGCGACACGCTCTCGCAGAAGCGCACCCTGGCGGTCCGGCTCGGTGACCGGCGGACGCGCTGGTTGTACGTGGCGTTGCTCGCGTTCCCGTTCGTGCTCATCCCCGTGGTGGCCGGCGCCGGGGGACGCCCCCTCGCCGCGCTGGGCCTGGTGGGGGTCGTCCTGGCCCGCCAGCCGGTGGTGGCGGTCCTCGGCGGGGCCTCGGGTGCCGCCCTCGTCCCGGTGCTCGCCGCGACCGGTCGGGTCCAGCTGGTCACGTGCGTGCTGGTGGCCCTCGGTCTGTTCGTCGGTGGGTGACGGCGGCTCAGCCGTCGAGGAAACGGCGCACGGCGGCGAGCGTCTCGTCGGGGCGCTCGAGGTGGGCGGCGTGACCGGCCCCGGGAATCGTGACCGCCCGGCCACCGGTGTCGGCCGCGAGTCGGGCGGCGTGCGCCACGTAGTCGGGGTCGTCCCCTCCGGCGAGGGCCAGCAGCGCCGGGGCACCCCCGGAGCGCCCGAGGGCGGCCAGGTCGTCCCACAGGGGACGCATGGACCCGGTCCCGGCGTTCCGCAGTGACGCCGCCAGGGCGTCGGCGGAGTTGCCCCGGCGCTCCTCGTCGAACCGGGCCCAGTCGGGGAGTCCGGCGAACATCGGGAGTCCCAGCCACCACTCCACGAACCCGTCCACACCGTCGCGTTCGACCCGTCTGGCCCGTTCCTCATCGGCGTCGCGCCGCTCGGCCCGCCGGGAGGTGTCCGTGATCCCGGCGGTGGCCCCGATCGTGACCAGCCGGCGGATCCGCCCGGGGTCGGTGACCATCCACGTCAGTGCCACCCGGCCACCCATCGAGTAGCCGAGCACGTCGAGGGGCCCGTCGAGGCCCGCCAGCGTGGACCCGAGCAGGTCGACGGTGCGGTCCAGGTCGGCGTCCGCTGCGCGGGTCGATCCGCCGTGGCCCGGCAGGTCGACGGCGACGACGGTCCTGTCGGCGGCGAGACCGTCGGCAAGCGGTCCCCAGCACCGCCGGGTCTGCGCGAACCCGTGGAGCAGCACGAGCACCGGCCGCCCACCGTCGTCGACCGCCACCAGTCGATCCGCAGCGAGCGTGTCGTTGCGGCCTGTGTCGTCGCGACCGGTGTCGTCCCGGCCTGTGTCGTCGCGGCCGGGGTCGTCCCGGCCTGTGTCGTCGCGCACGACGCCACCGTAGGCTGCGTCCGCCCATGGGAGCTCCAGACGATGCCGCACCGGTGCTGCCGGCCGAGGGGTCGCTGAACGCCACGTTCTGCGCCACCCTGGTCGACGAGTGGTCGGGTCTCGGCCTCACGAGTGCGTTCGTCTCGCCCGGCTCCCGCTCGACGCCGCTCGCCCTCGCCCTGGTGGGCGACCCCCGCTGGCAGGTCCAGGTCCTGCTCGACGAGCGGTCCGCCGCGTTCGCCGCAGTCGGGTCCGGAGCGGTCACGGGCCGTCCGGCGGTGCTGGTGTGCACGAGTGGCACGGCGGCGGCCGAGTTCCACGCGGCGGTCGTGGAGGCGCACCAGTCGGCGGTGCCGGTGCTCATCGTGACGGCGGACCGACCACCGGAGCTGCACGGGGTCTGGGCGCCCCAGACGATCGACCAGCGCAACCTCTACGGCGACGCCGTGCGGTGGTACTGCGAGCCGGGCCCCCCGGATCCGTCGGGCCGGGACACGTGGCGGCACCTGGCCGCGGATGCGGTGTCGAGGTCCCTCGGGGTGGTCCCCGGGCCCGTCCACCTGAACCTCGCGTTCCGGGAGCCGCTCGTGGGCGATGTCGGTGACCTGCCGGTGGGCGTCGGTGCTCGATCGCCGCGTCCCGGGTCGGCCGTCGCTCGGCCCGGGGCACAGTGGGGGCTGACCGACGAGGACCTGGCCCGACTCGCCCCGCTCGTCGCCGGCCGGCGCGGCGTGGTGGTGGCCGGCGCCCGGGCGGCCCTCGACGCCGACGACCGGGAGGCCCTGCTCGACCTGGCCACCTCGCTCGGCTGGCCGCTGCTGTGCGACTCCCCGTCGGGGTGCCGGGTCCCGCACCCGGCCGTCGTGTCGACCGCCGACGCCATCCTCCGTGAACCCGGCGTGGCCGGGGCGCTCCGTCCCGAGTTCGTGCTGCGGGTCGGCGGCCTGTTGAGCTCGAAGGTCCTCACGGCCTGGCTGCGGGACTCCGGTGCGGTCCAGGTCGGCGTCGACCGCTTCGACCGGGTCCCCGACCCCGACCGTCAGCTCGCCCGGGCGCTCGTCGCCGATCCGGCGACCGTCGCGGCGCAGCTCCGGTCCCTCGGGGCCGGGCCCGCACCCGCCGGGTGGACCGCCCGGTGGACGCAGCTCGAGGCGATCGCCCGCAGGGCCATCGATGCGACGCTCGACGCCCACGGCGAGGTGGTGGAGCCCGCCGTGGCCGCGGACGTCCTGGCGTCGATCCCCGATGGCTCGACCCTCGTGGTCGCCTCGTCCATGCCGGTGCGCGACCTGGAGTGGTACGCAGCGCCGCGGAGTGGAGTGCAGGTCTGGTCCAACCGGGGCGCGAACGGGATCGACGGGGTGGTCTCGACGGCGCTCGGGGTGGCCACCTCCCGTCGGCCCACGGTGGCGCTCGTCGGCGACCTGGCGTTCCTCCACGACAGCTCCGCGCTGGTCGGGGCCCGTGCTCGGGCCCTCGACCTGGTGGTGGTCGTCGTCGACAACGACGGCGGCGGCATCTTCTCGTTCCTCCCCCAACGGGAGTCCGTGCCGTCCGCCACGTTCGAGCGGGTCTTCGGGACTCCCCACGGCGCCGACCTGGTCGCCCTCGCGGCTGCGCACGGTCTCGACGCCCAACGGGCGACCACCCGCGCCGGAGTGCGGGCGGCGGTGGCGGGTGCGCTCGCCCGGGGCGGGACCCGGGTGGTGGTGGCCGCGAGCGACCGCGACCACAACGTGGCGGTGCACGAGGAGCTCAACGCAGCGGTCGCCGCTGCGCTCCGGGCAGCGGGCACGGACCAACCGGCCGGTCCCTGAGTTCCGGCCGGGGCGGTTGGTCGCGCCGACGGCTAGCGTGGTCGTCGCCCGAGGGTCACGACGAGAGGGACGTGCAGGTGCAGGACGAGGTCGACGAACACGATCCGGGGGACGACGGCCTCCCGGCCGTCGTGGTCAACGGCGACGAGCCGCCCCCGGTCCTCCACCCGCTCGATCGCGACGAGCCGCCGTTGCCCCGGGCGTCGGGTGAGGTCGAGCTGCCCGACGGACGGTCCCTCGCCTGGGCCGAGTACGGGCACCCCGACGGCGATCCGGTCCTCTGGTTCCACGGCACACCCGGCGGCCGCCACCAGGTGCCGCCGGCGGTCGACGAGGTCGCCCTGCGCTCGGGTTTCCGGGTCATCGCCGTCGAGCGACCCGGGACCGGTGCGTCGAGCGACCACCGCTACGGCCGGGTGGCCGAGTTCGCGCCGGACGTCGAGACGCTCGTCGACACCCTCGGTGTCGACCGGTTCGCCGTGGTCGGTCTCTCGGGCGGTGGCCCCTACACCCTGGCCGTGGCGAACCACCTCCCCGACCGGGTCGTCGTCGCAACGCTGCTCGGCGGGTTCGGGCCCGTGCGGGGCGCCGACGCCGTCCTCAGCTACACCCGGCTGTTCCGATTCCTCGCTCCCGGCCTCGAGGTCCTGCGTGGCCCGCTGGGGTCGGTGTTCTCGTCGCTGGTGAGGGTGGCCGACCCGATCGCGGCGCCTGCGTTCCACCTGTACGCCACGCTGTTCGGGTTCGCCGACCGCGGGGTGCTCCGCCGTTCGGGCATGCGGGCCGTCTTCCTCCACGACCTCCTGACCGCCGACGACGTCCGGGCGGCGGCGCACGACCTGGCGTTGTTCACCCGGCACTGGGGCTTCGACCTGTCCACCGTCCGGCCCCCGGTGGTCGTGTGGCAGGGCCTCGCCGACGTGATCGTCCCGCCGAGCCACGGCCACCACCAGGCGGCCCGGGTCCGACGCGGCGAACTGCACGTCCGTCCGGGCGAGGGTCACTTCGCAGGGTTCGTCGAGGTCGAGTCGGTCCTCGGACGGGTGCGGGAGGTCTGGGCCGGCGAGACCGCCGCTCCCGTCGGCTCCACCCGCGACGACTGACAGGCGGGACGACCGGCACCCTCGCCGTTCGGTTCAGGGACGGCCGAGTGCGTCCAGCACCGCCCGGGCCTTGGCCCGGGTCTCGGCGAGCTCGGCCGCAGGATCGGAGTCGGCCACCACCCCGACCCCGGCGAACACGCGGGCGTGCGATCCGTCGAGTTCGGCACTGCGGATCCCGACGGCGAACGCGCCGTTGCCCGATGCGTCGACCCACCCGACCGGACCGGCGTATCGACCGCGGTCAGCGGACTCGAGCTCGGCCTGCAGGTCCAGCGCGGTTGCGCGTGGCCACCCCCCGACCGCCGGTGTGGGGTGCAGGGCGGCGACGAGGTCGAGCACCGATGGCAGCGGGGCGGAGAGGCGGCCCTCGACCAGGGTGGCGAGGTGCTGGACGGGTCCGGCGGCGACCACGCTCGGCGCCGGTTCGGCGTCGAGGTAGGAGCACCAGGGCAGGATCGCCTCGTGGACGGCGTCGATGGTGATCTGGTGCTCCCACCGGTCCTTGCCGGACGCCGCCAGCTCGGCGGCCACCCGCCGGTCGGAGTCGGGGTCACCGGACCGTGGAGCCGTCCCCGCCATCGGCTGGGCCCGGACCACCTCGCCGAGCCGCGACACCAGGAGCTCGGGTGAGGCTCCGACGAAACCGTCGACGCAGAAGCGGTAGGCGTGGGGGGCCGTCTCGTCGAGTCGCAGGAACACCGTCGCCGGGTCCAGGTCGGTGTCGGCCCGGACGGCGAGCTCCCGGGCGAGCACCACCTTGGTCAGGTGGCCCTCGGCGATCCGCTTCGTGGCGGTTCGGACGTCGTCGCACCAGTCCTCGGGGTCCCGCACGGACTCCACCTCGACCCGTCGCGGTGCCGGCGGTGCGTCACCGCTCGGCGGGGGTTCGTCGCCCACCTCGGTCCGCCACCGGCGCCCGTCGGGCGACCGTCCGTGCAGTACCGACGGCACGACGAAGGTCGCCGCGGCCGACCGGTCGTAGGGGAGCGCTCCGAAGGCCACCGGACCGGTCCCGGGCTCCGCTGCATCGTGGGTGCCGCCCGCCAGGTCGCCGAGCACGTCGGCGACCACGTCCAGGTGCTCGACCCACGGTGCCGGCACCTCGATGCGCACTGCGGTCCCGACGCCCCAGAGCTGTCGGCGGCGCGACCAGAACGCCGTCAGGTCCTCGCCCGCCCGGGGTGCCACCGCCGGGTCGTCCGGCCCGGAGCGGAGCTGCGGGCGGCCCGTCACGAACGGTCCCGTGTCGCGGTGAGCAGCTGGGCGATCCCGCCGGACAGCAGGGTCCGTTCGGCGTCCCGGAACCCGTGGCGCTCGAAGGTCGCCCGCAGCTCGGGCCACGGCGGGAGGTAGGCGACCGACCGGGGCAGGTAGCGGTAGGCCGATCCGTCCGACAGGAGTCCCCCGATCACGGGGACGACCCGGCCGAAGTACACGGCGTGCCCCGCGCGCAGCACCGGATTGGGCGGCTCTGCGACCTCGAGCACCGCGACCCGTCCGCCGTGGCGGACCACTCGGGCGAGTTCGGCCACGGTGCCGTCGAGGTCGGTGAAGTTGCGGAGGGCGAACCCGCAGGTGGCGCCGTCGAAGCATCCGTCGTGCACGGGCAGGGCCGCCCCGTCGCACTGCAGCCGGTCGAAGGTCCGGGCGGCGGCGTCGAGCATCCCGAACGACAGGTCGGCACCCACCGGGACGAGGTGCCGGTCGGCGAGCTCACCGGCGAGATCGCCGGTGCCGCACGCCAGGTCGAGCACGAGCGACCCGGGAGGCAGGCCGAGGGACCCGACCGTGCGGCGCCGCCAGCCGACGTCCATCCGGAACGTCATCACCCGGTTGACCAGGTCGTAGCGCGGTGCGATCACGTCGAACATCGCCCGCACGGACCGGGTCTTGTCCTCGCCCGTCGGGAGGGGTTGGTCGGCCCTCGGGATGAGGCTGCGCAGGTCGTCGCTCACGCGGGCAGCCTACGGCGCGGGTGTGGTGGTGCCGGGGCCGTCACCGGTGGTCGGGCAGGAGCCCCCGGCGGGCGAGTTCGGTCCGGGCAGCGGGGGCGTCGGTGAAGCGGAACGCCGCCCAGCCCGCCTCGAGCGCGCCGCGGACGTTGTCGTCGTTGTCGTCGACGAAGGTCGCCTGCTCGGGGGCGAAGCCGAACCTCGCCTCGCAGATGCGGTAGATCTCCACGTCGGGCTTGCACACACCCACCTCGCCGGAGATCACCACGCCCTCGAGCAGTCCGAGCACCGGGTACGCCTCGGGGATCCCCTCGAAGCACACCGCCGACCAGTTGGACAGGCCGACGCAGCGGACGTCGTGGGCCAGGAGCTCGGTGATCAGCGCCTCGGTGCCCGGGTCGGTGGCGCCGAGGCTGTGGCGGAAGTGCTCGACGTACCCGTCGACGACCCACCCGTGCCCCGGGTGTCGGGACTCCATCACGGCACGGACGTCGGCCAGGTCGGCGCCCCGGTCGAGGTGGAGGTTCGCCTCGAGGTCGAACACCTCCGCGGCGAGCCGTTCGACCTCGTCGGGATCGTCCACGAACCGGGCGATCGCGAGTCGCCGGTCCCACGGGATCACCACGTTGCCCAGGTCGAACACCACCACGGCGTCGGGGCTCACGTCGCCACCGCCTGCTCCCGTGCCCACCGGTAGTCGGCCTTGCCGCTCGCAGACCGCTGGACCTCCGCCCGGCGCACGAGGGCCTTGGGGAGCTTGAACCGGGCGACGTGACGGGCCGCCTCCTCGAGGAGGTCGACGTCCGATGCGGTCGCCCCCGCCCGGACCTGGACGACGGCCACGACCTCGTCCCCCCACCGCTCGGACGGTCGACTCGTGACCACGCAGTCGACCACGGCGGGATGGTGGAGCAACGCCTGTTCGACCTCCTCGGCGTAGACCTTCTCGCCGCCGGTGTTGATGGTCGCAGCATCACGGCCGAGCAGCTCGATGCTCCCGTCCCGCAGCAGGCGGACGCGGTCACCGGGGACGGCGTGGCGCACCCCGGACACGACCGGGAAGGTCCGGGCCGTCCGCTCGGCGTCGTCGAGGTACCCGATCGGGACGCGGCCCGTCTGGGCCAGCCAGCCGACGCCGTCGTGCCCCGGATCGAGCACCCCGTCCAGCTCGTCGGCGAGCACGACGGTGTTGGGTCCCGGTTCGAAGCACCGGTCGTCGGCGACGCTGCCCACGGTGGCCACCCGGTTGGCCTGCTGCCCGGTCTCGGAGGCACCGAGCCCGTCGAGCAGGACGACGCTCGGGAGCGCCCGGAGCAGTCGGTCGGCCACTCCGGACGACAGCGGAGCGCCCCCGGAGACCACGGCGAGCAGCGTCGGCAGGTCCCGTGGGCGCCGTTCGAGCTCGTCCACGAGCGGTCGGCCGAACGCATCACCGACGATCAGGAGCACCTCGACGCCGTGACGTTCGACCGCGTCCAGGGTGGCCCGTGCGTCGAAGTGGCCGCCGTGGTCCCCGAGCACGACCGTGTCGCCGTTGGCGAACGCGCTGAACGCGAGCCAGTGCGCGGCGCCGTGCATGAACGGTGAGGCGGGGAGCAGTCGGGTGCCGCCCTCCCGGGCGTTGGCGGCCAGGGCGTCGAGGTCGGGCCACTCGGTCTGGTCGACCAGCCGTCGCCCGCCGAGCGATGCCACGAAGATGTCGGCCTGTCGCCACAGCACGCCCTTGGGCATGCCGGTCGTGCCGCCGGTGTAGATGAGGTACAGGTCGTCCGGTGACCACGCGGCGCGCACCGTGTCGTCGAGCTGGTCGTCGGCACCCTCGAGCGCCTCCTCGTACCACTCGGCACCGTCGAGGAGCGGGTGGCCGCTGCCGTCGTCGACCTGGAGCAGCACGGCGAGTCGGGGGAGCCGGGGCCGGACCTCGGCGAGGACCGGTGCGAGCTCCGAGTGGAACACGATCCCCCGGGCGTCGGCGTCGCGGAGCAGGTACTCGAGCTCCTCGGCCACGTACCGGTAGTTCACGTTGAACGGTACGACGCGCGCCCGGAACGCGCCGGACATCGCCTCGAGGTACTCGGCGCAGTTGTGCAGCAGCACGGCGACGTGGTCCTGTCCCGACTGGTGCCCCTCCAGTGTGTCCCGTGGCGTCACGTGGCCGAGGCCCCGGTCGAGCAGCACTCGGGCGAGCCGACGGCTGCGCGATCCGAACTCGCGGTAGCTGAGGGTCCGGGCGTCGGTGACGATGCAGGGACGGTCCGGTACGACTGACTCGACCGCCTCGAGCACCGAGGCGAGGTTGAACTCCACGCGGGCCTCCGGATCGCACCTGCCGGAGCCTGATGTTAGGACCGTCCCGTCGAGGTCCCCCACTCCGTGACGTCGCTCAGCAGGTCGTGCCCGGGGCCGGGACGGTCAGGTCGATCAGGTAGCGGTCGACGATCCGGTCCACGCACGGCGTCCCCCCGTAGGCGGTGTGCCCGTCGGACTCCACCGTCAGCAGCACGGCGTTCGGGGTGCGGGCGGCCACGGCCTCAGCATTGGCGAAGGGGGTCGCCGGGTCGCCGGTGCTCCCCACCACCAGGATCGGCGGGAGGGTCGGGTCCGCGGGTGGGGTCCGCTCCGTGGTCGCCTCGACCGGCCACGTGGCGCACGGCAGCATCTCGTTGGCAACGGCCGCTCCGAACCGGGGGGCGGCGGCCGCTGCGGCGGCGGCGAACTCGCGGAACTCCTCGGGACCTGACGGCGGGGCGTCGTCGGTGCAGACCACCGCGGCGTACGCCGGGTAGCCGCCGAAGTCGTAGTAGCTCTGGGCCAGGCCCTCGAGGGCCGTGGTGTCACCCTGTTCGGCGCGTGCGAGCGCCGGACCGAGTTCCGCCCACCCGTCGGTCAGGTACGACGAGTACGTCGCTCCCACGACCACGTCGCTCGGGCCGAACGATCCTCCGGGTCGGCCGATCGAGCCGGCCTCGGCGCCGGCGAGCACGCGGTCGTAGGCGGCCGCGAGGTCGTCCACCCCGCACGACTCGGGACCGGCGGCCGCGCACGCCCGGGCCCCGGCGTCGAAGGCCCGCTCGAACCCGACGGCCTGCTCGGTGAGGAACTGCGTGAACCCGAGGGTCGGGTCCACGACTCCGTCGAGGACCATGGCGCGGATCCGGTCGGGGAACCTGGCCGCGTACTCCGAACCGATGCGGGTGCCGTAGGAGAACCCCACGTAGTTCAGCGGACCGTCGCGCAGCGCGAGCCGGATGGCCTCGAGGTCGCGGGTGACCTCGGCGGTGCCGACGTGGGGCAGGAGCGGGGCCGAGGCCGACGCGGCGCACTCGCTGCTGATCGCCGCCGCAGCCCCGTCGAGCGCGGCGGCCTCGGCCGGGTCGTCCGGACTGGAGTCGAGCGCCGTGAACGCGTCGACGCCGGAGTCGCAGTCGATGCCCTGCGACCGGCCCACGCCCCGGGGGTCCCAGCTCACCGTGTCGAAGCGTCGTCCCGTGGCCGGGGTCAGCGGCAGGGAGGCGAGGAACTCCAGACCCGAGCCTCCGGGTCCGCCGGGGTTGGTGACCAGGGATCCGATCCGGTCCCCGGTCGCCCGGATCCGCCCCAGGGCCAGGTCGATCGTCGGGCCGTCCGGTTCGGACCAGTCGAGGGGGACCGGCAGGGTGGCGCACTCGAGTTGGTCGCCGCCCGCCGGACACGGTCCCCACTCGAGTTCCGGAGCCTCCCAGCCGTCCGGGAAGCCGGACCCGGGTCGGTTCGGTGGGGGGAGCGTGCTCGACGGTGCAGGATCGGTTCCGGGGACGGCAGTGGTCGTCGACGTGCCGTCGCTCCGGTCGTCGAACCGGGCGCTGCACGCCGCACCGCCTGTGGCGAGCAGGCCGGCCACGGCGAGCAGGCCGGCCACGGCGAGCAGGCGGGAGGCGACGGGTGCGGTGCGCGGAGGACCCACGTCCCGAGCGTAGGGCCTACGATCCGCCGATGATCTTCGGAGTGTTCGCACCGCAGGGTTGGAAGACCGAGCTCGCCGGTGTCGACGGCGCAGCGGCGCAGTGGGAGGTGACCCGGTCCACGGCGCTCGTCGCCGAGCAGCTCGGCTTCGACTCCGTGTGGGTCTACGACCACTTCCACAACGTCCCGGCCCCGTCGCACGAGGCGGTGTTCGAGTGCTGGACCACGATGGCGGCGCTCGCCGAGGCCACCGAGACGATCCGTCTGGGGCAGATGGTGAGCTGCGCCGGGTACCGCAACCCGGGACTCGTCGCCAAGGTCGCCGCCACGGTCGACGTGATCTCGGGTGGCCGGCTCGACTGGGGGATCGGTGCCGGGTGGTACGACGGTGAGTACCGGGCCTACGGCTACGACTACCCGTCCAACGCGGACCGGATCCGGATGCTCCGGGAGACCGTCGAGATCGTGAAGCTCATGTGGAGCGAACCGGACGCCACCTACGAGGGGCGGCACTTCAGCGTCACGGGGGCCCAGTGCGACCCGAAGCCACTGCAGGACCCCCACCCGCCCGTCTGGATCGGCGGCGGCGGCGAGCAGCTGACGCTGCGGGTGGTCGCCCGCCACGCCGATGCATCCAACTTCGGGGGCAAGCCCGACGAGTTCGCACACAAGGTCGACGTCCTGCGCGGCCACTGTGACGCGGTCGGCCGTGACCCCGACGAGATCACCATGACGTGGTCTCCCGAGGTGTTCATCCGCTCGACCGAGCAGGAGATCCTCGATGCCGGCACGCAGAGCCTGTGGGGTGAGCCGTTCGAGTCCTGGCGGGCCGGCAACCTGGTCGGAACCCCGGAGCAGGTGTGCGAGCGGCTGGCCGAGTACCGGGACCTCGGCTGCGGCGGTGTCGTGCCGTGGTGTTCGGACTACCCGGAGCTCGAGACGCTGCACCTGCTCGCCGAGCACGTGGTCGGCGAGTTCCGCTGAGGGACCCGTCCGGTCACTCGGCGTAGCGGAAGATGATCTCCGCCACGCAGGCGGGCCGGTCGGCGCCCTCGACCTCGAACGTGAACGTCATGTGGATCTGCGCCCAGCCGCCGTCGAGCACCTTGACCTCGTCGAGCGCGGCACCGAGGCGCAGACGTGAGCCGACCGGCACCGGCGAGACGAAGCGCACCTTGCCCAGCCCGTAGTTCACGCCCATCGTCACGCCCGTGACGTGCAGGATCTGCGGCATGAGCGCCGGTCCGAGCGACAGGGTCAGGTAGCCGTGGGCGATCGGTCCGCCGAAGGGGGACTCCGCAGCGGCCCGCTCCGGGTCGACGTGGATCCACTGGTGGTCACCGGTGGCGTCCGCGAAGGTGTTCACCCGTTCCTGGGTGATCTCCATCCAGTCGGAGTACCCGAGGTGGGAACCGACGAGTTCGGTGAGTCCTGCGATGCCGTTCACGCTGGTGGCCATGACCCGATCATGGCCCACGAGGGTGGCTCAGGTGAAGTAGAGCTGCTGGTACTCGCGGGACTGCCGGTGCAACAGCAGGGCGATCAGGGCGTACACGAAGATCGCGTTCAGGATCCCGCCGGGCACCAGGTAGTAGAAGACGTTCTCGACCACCGAGCCGTACAGCACGACGATCACGAACCGGACCACGATCGGCAGGAACGAGGCCACCACCGCCACCTGGTAGCCCCGCTTCATCTCGTTGGCGACGCCGAAGGCCCCGAAGGCGTTGGCCGCCGCTGCGGCGAGGAACACGATCCGGGCGAACATCCCGTCGGTGGGGATGCCCAGCTCGTTGCCCCAGCCGAGCGCGGCGAGCGCCAGGAAGAACGCGTCGAAGTAGAGCAGGAACTGGCCGATCACCAGGGTCTGGGGCTGGCGGCTGTTGAACCAGCGTCGTTCGTTCATGGCCGACAGTCTGGCAGGCGTGTGCCCGGCCGCAGGTGCCGGCACCTCAGGGGTCGGGACCGACCGGGACGTCGGCGTCGCCCGTGCGTGCCCCGGTGCGGGGGGCGTTCCGGACGGGACCCGCGACGGTGACGGCGTGCCCGGCCCGGAGCTGTCCGCAGGCGGCGTCGATGTCCCGGCCGCGGGTGTCCCGGATCGTCACCGCCACGCCGGCGGCCGCGAGCCGGTCCCGGAACGCGTGGACCCGGTTCCGGGAGGAGCCCACGACCGGGTACCCGGGGGTCGGGTTGAGCGGGATCAGGTTCACGTGGGCGGCCAGTCCCCGGGCGATGCGGGCGAGCCGGTCGGCGTCCTCGTAACGGTCGTTGACCCCGTCGATCAGGGCCCACTCGATGCTCAGGCGCCGTCGGGTCCGTCGCCGGTACTCGTCGCAGGCCTCGACGAGCTCGGCGAGCGGGTAGCGGCGGTTGATCGGCACGAGCTCGTCACGCAGAGCGTCGTCGGCGGCGTGCAGGGACACGGCGAGCCCAACGGGCAGGTCCGCATCGGCGAGTCGTCGGATCCCGGGGACGAGTCCGACGGTCGACACGGTCAGGTGCCGGGCCCCGATGCCGATGTCGCCGTGGAGCCGCTGGAGCGCGCCCCAGGTGGCCTCGAAGTTGGCGAGCGGCTCGCCCATCCCCATGAACACGACGTTGGACACCCGACGGTCGCCGGCGGCCCACTGCGCCCGGACGACCTGTTCGACGATCTCCCCGACGGTGAGGTGCCGCTCGAATCCCGCCTGCCCGGTCGCGCAGAATCCGCACGCCATCGCACACCCCGCCTGGGTCGACACGCAGACGGTCGTCCGGTCCGGGTAGTGCATGAGCACCGTCTCGACCGCGGCGCCGTCGTGGAGCCTCCACAGCCACTTGGTGGTGGCACCGTCATCCGTCCGCTGCTCGGCGGTGGCGGTCAGCGCCGTCGGGAGGTCCGCGGCCAGGCGTTCCCGCAGCGCACCGGGTAGGCCGGTGACGTCCTCGAGCGGTCGACCCTGTCGGTACAGCCCGTCCCAGAGCTGGCCGATCCGGTAGGCGGGTTCACCGTCGAGCAGCGACGCGAGCGTGTCGCGGTCGGGGTCGTAGCGGGTGAGGTCTCCCGGAGTCACGTGGCGGTCCCGTCGGCCGCCGGGACGTACCCGACCTGGCGGCGGTGCAGGGTGAAGCCCATCGACGCGTACAGACGCTGGGCCGGCAGGTTGTCCCGCTCCACGTAGAGCATCGCCACGGTGGCGCCCCGCTGCACCTGGTGCTCCAGCCCGGCCACGACGAGCGCCCGGCCGAGCCCCCGCTGCTGGGTCCGGGGGTCGGTGGCGATCACGTGGATCTCGCCCAGTGCCGGTTCCGGGCCCTCCGCGGGGTGGAACCGGGTCCAGCAGAACCCGTCGACGGCGCCGTCGGCGCCCTCGTGGACGAGCAGGTCCTCGGGGCGGAACCAGTCCGCTGCGGTCCGCTCCGCGAACCGGGCCTCGTCCCATCCCCCCTGGTCGGGGTGCCAGTCGAACGCCCGGTTGTTGGTCGCCAGGATGCCGGCGTCGTCCACGCGGGGACGGTAGGGGCGGAAGGTCCACGCACCGGCACCCGCCACCGCCGCGTCGTCGAGGGGCAGCGGCCGCCGCAGTTCGTCGAGGTAGCGCACCGCCCGGCCGGGTGCCGGGTCGCCGGAGTGCCCGACGTCGCGCCACACCAGCGCCTCGGCGCGGTGCTCGGCAGGGATCCGCAGCGGAAGGTCCACCAGCGCCGGAGGCTACCGTGCGCCCGTGTCCGGCCCCCCTCCCGAGGTGACTCCCGACCCCGGTGCCGGTCGCACCTCGGGCCCGCGCCGGTCGCCGGGACGGTCGGGGGCACCGGCTCGTCGGGTGCGTCCACGGAGCCCCGCCGGCCGGGCGAGGGTGGTGCACCGGCTGCTCGCCGAGGAGTACCCGGACGCCACCTGCGAGCTCGACCACCGTGATGCGTTCGAGCTGCTCGCAGCGACCATCCTCTCGGCGCAGTGCACCGACGCCCGGGTCAACCTGGTGACGCCGGCCCTGTTCGACCGCTACCCGGACGCCGAGTCGCTCGCTGCCGCGGACCCCGAGGACGTCGAGGAACTCGTCCGCTCGACCGGGTTCTACCGCTCGAAGGCCGCCAACCTCATCGGCATGGCGAGCGGGATCGTCGAGCGGTTCGGCGGTGAGGTGCCCTCGGGCATCTCCGACCTGACGTCGTTGCCGGGCGTGGGCCGCAAGACGGCGAACGTCGTCCGGAGCGTCGCCCTCGGCCTCCCCGGGCTCCCGGTCGACACCCACGTCCTCCGGCTCACGCGGTTGCTCGGCATCACGACCGACGACGACCCGGTGCGGGTCGAGCTCGAGGTCAACCCGATGGTGCCGGCGGCGGAGCGGGGAGCGTTCAGCCTGCGGCTGATCCTCCACGGCCGCCGTGTCTGCGTTGCCCGTCGACCGGCGTGTGACCGGTGCGTCCTGGCCTGGATGTGCCCGTCGGCGCAGAGTTGAACGGTCGGTTGCGTTCCGGTGGACGGCTCGCCCCGTGTGTGGTGGACTCCGACTCGCCAGGTTCCCGCCACCTGGTACCGGCGCTCGGGCTCCCGCCGCCCGATGTGCCCGCCCGGCGCCCCTTCGGGGGCGCCGGGTGTCGTTCCGGGCCACCCCCGGCCGGTCGGGACGGGGCTCAGCCCAGGTCGCCGAGGGTCCGACCGAGTCGCCGGGCGGCGGCGCGCAGGTGGCGTTCGATCTCGTAGAGGTCGCCCACGACGTCGTCGAGTTCGGTGCCCCGCACCGTGTCGACGGCCTCCCCGAGGCGTTCGAGCGCCTGGTCCAGGGTCGACTGCAGCGAGGCGAGGTCGGCGTGCAGGCTCACGACGTCTTCCTACCACCCCGGGGTCGACGGGTACGTTGAGACCGTGGTGAGACGGCTCGACCTGCGCGGCGCGGCGGACCCGACCGACGGGTTGCCGCGCCCCGAGCGGACATCGGCGGACGTCCTCGCGTCGGTGCGCTCGACGCTGGACGAGGTGCGTCGGGGTGGAGACGCGTCGCTCCTGGACCTGACCGAGCGGTTCGACGGGGTGCGGCTCGACGGCGTCCGGGTGCCGGTCGAGGACCTGCGTGCGGCACTCGACGCCCAGCCCGCCGAGGTGCGCGAGGCGCTGTCGCTGGCGGCCGATCGGATCCGGTCCCACCACCTCGCCCAGCTGCGCCCCGAGGTCGCCCACGACGCTGACGGTGTCACCATCCGCTCCTACTGGGTGCCGGTCGACCGTGTCGGGTGCTACGTCCCCGGTGGACGCGCCGCCTACCCGTCGACCCTGCTCATGACCGCGGTGCCGGCGCTCGTCGCCGGCGTCGGCGAGGTCGCGGTCTGCGTGCCTCCGAACCGTGACACCGGCCGGGTCGCACCGGTGACGCTGGCGGCAGCCGCCGTGGCGGGCGTCGACGAGGTGTACGCGGTCGGGGGCGCCCAGGCCATCGCTGCGCTCGCCTACGGGACCGAGACCATCCGGCCGGTCGACGTGGTGTGCGGGCCGGGTAACGCCTGGGTGGCGACGGCCAAGCGGGAGGTCGCCGACTCGGTCGGCGTGGCCGCGGCGTTCGCCGGTCCGAGCGAGGTCGTCGTGGTCGCCGACGGGAGCAGTCCTGCGGAGTTCGCGGCGGTCGACGTCATCCTGCAGGCCGAGCACGGGCCGGACGGTCTGGCGTGGTTCGTGACGTGGGACCCGGCCGTCGCCGACGCCGTCA
>CAINRS010000070.1 GCA_903852755.1 uncultured Actinomycetes bacterium
AGACCAGGGTGGTCCGCGCCCGACGCTCGTCGGTGTAGGTCAGGTCCTGGTGGAACGAGATGGTGGATCCGTGGGCACTGCCCTTCGTCAGGAAGCTCGCGAGGAACGGTTCGTGGTCGGGGAGCAGGTCGTCGAGTACCGGTCCGACGAGGCGGGTGATCCGATCAGCCACCGATCGGGCCATCGGACCGTCGAGGTCGTTGCTCGACGCGAAGAATCCGTGGTGTTCGTCCTGGTCGAGCGAGTCGAACAGCGATCTGAGCGCCTCGACCGTCGTCGGGTCGAGCAGCGGTGCGGTGGACCACCCCACCTCGGCCAGGTCACGTGCCACACGTGTGGACGCGGTCGTCGGGTCGCCGGCGTGCTCGTCGGAGGGTGTGGTGGGCATCGTCTCAGGGAGCCTTCGGGAGTGGCGGGCCGTCGCCCGCACGTGAGCCGCCGGTCGACGATCGTCCCCGGTGGAGGGTACCGGGACGGGACCAGCGCTTCCACGGTCGACCCCGGGCGGTGACCGGAGCGTCCCGGCCCGTCGGGTCCTCCGGTGGGTCCCGGTAGGCTGCGTGGGGAGCATCCGCTCGTCGGGTGGCACCGCCGTGGAGGGTCGGTCGGGCCTCCGGTCGTGGTGGTGGACCGGCGGAGGTTGGTGGGAGTCGTGGAGGAGATCCGTGTTGCCTGGGTCAACCAGGGGTGCTCGACGGAGGATCCATGGACCCTCGCGCAGTTCGTCGCCCGCGACCTGGTCGAGCGCACGTTCGGCGCACGGGTGCGGACGAGCTTCATCGAGCGGGTCGAACTCGGTGCACCGGTCGTCGAGGCGATCGACTCGCTCGTGGAGGAGGGTCACACCCTGGTCGTGGCGCCGTCACTGCCACTCGCACCGGACGTGCTGCGTGCTGCAGCACGTCACCCCGAGGTGTGCTTCGAGCAGGCCCGGGGATCCGAGTTGCGCAGCAACGTGTCGACCTACACCGGTACGCACGAACAGTCGGCGTACCTCACGGGTCTCGCTGCGGGAGCGGTGTCGGCCTCGGGTCGTGTGGCCTACGTGGCGCCGGTGTTCGAGTGTGAGACGCTCCGGATCCTCAACGGCTTCGCCCTGGGGGTGGCGTCGGCCCGGCCGGGCTCGGTGGTGCTCGCCGCCTGGACCGACGAGTGGTGGGACCCGGAGGCGGAGCTCCGGGCCGCCGAGCGTCTGGTGGCATCAGGTGCCGATGTGGTCGCCACCGGGTGCACCAGCCCGGCGACCGGTGAACTCGCCCTGGAACTCGGCCTGCCGTGGTGCTCCCAGGACGCCGACCGCAGCGAGGAGTTCGGCCAGGTCTGGGTCACCGCACCCCGGATCGTCCCGGGGCAGCACTACTGCCGCCGGGTGGCTGACGCACTCGACGGGACCTGGCGTCCGCAGGCCTGGGTCGGCGGGCTCGCCGACGGGTTCACCGACATCGCCCCCCTCGGGCTGGTGGTGCCCCCGGCGGTCCGGAGCCTGGTGATGGACGCCAGACGCCGGATGCTCGCCGGAGAGCGCATCCCCGACCTCGGGTACCCGGCTGGTCCCGGGGCTCCTCCGCGTCCCGGCCTCGACCTCGGTCCGGAGGAGTGGCGTGGGCGAACGCACGTCGCCTCCGTCGAGGTCGTCGAGCCGCCGCGATCGACCCCGGGAGACGGGTCACGGTGAGTGCGGTCCCGGGTGCAGCGTCGGCCGAGCGCGGCCTCACCGGCTCCGGGGTGCTGGTCGTCGACGGGGTCAGCAAGCGGTTCGAGGGGGCGGACCGGGAAGACCGGCTGGTGCTCGACGACGTGTCCGTCGAGGTCGCCCGTGGCGAGTGCCTCGGGGTCATCGGACCCAACGGTGCAGGGAAGTCCACCCTGCTCCGGGTGGTCGCCGGTGTCACCCCGCCGACAGGTGGAACGGTCCGGCGACCGCGTGACCTGACCTCGCTGATCGAGCTCGGGGTGGCGGTGAGCCCCGAGCTGAGCGGCCGGGAGAACGCCGAGCTGCTGGCGACGCTCTGGGTGCCCGACCGCTCCGAGGTCGCCGGAGTCGTCGCCGAGGGGATGCGGTTCGCCGACCTCGGGCCCGCCGAGGACTGGCCGGTCTGGCAGTACTCCAACGGCATGGTGGCCCGGTTGGTCTTCGGTGTGGCCACCGCCAGGGTGCCCGAGCTGCTCCTGATCGACGAGGTCCTCTCCGTCGGTGACATCGAGTTCCAACAGCGCTGCCGCACCCGGCTCGCCGAGCTCCGACGACTCGGCACCACCGTCGTGATGGTCTCCCACGACATGGACCTGGTGGCCTCGACGTGCGACAGGGTCGTCGTGCTCGACGACGGCGTGGTCACGACGGACGGTGAGTCGGCAGCGGTGATCCGTGAGTACATCGGTCTTCCGCCGGAGGACGTCGGCACCGCCGGGGACGGGCTCACGATGCGGCTGCTGAACGAGTTGCCCGTGATGGCGGGGGACGACCTCGTCGTCGAGGTCTCGACGACGAGGTCCGGCCGCCTCCTCGTCGAGCTGGTGCTCGACGAGCACCCTGCTCTGAAGGCGACGGGACACGACGCCCCGGTCGTCGTCGGCGCAGCGGGTCTGGACGTCGGGGCTCACCAGGTGGTCCGGGTGTCCACCACCGGTCTCCCTCCGCTCAGGTACTCGCTCCACGGCGCGCTCGAGGCGGATGACCGGTCGGTCCGGGCACCGGCGTGCCGAGTGGTGCTCGAGGGGGTGATGCCGGAGCTGTGCGCATCCCAACTGGAGTGTGAGTGGGAGGTCGAGTCGGTGCCGGTGTCCGGGGTGGAACCGTGAGCCTCGTCGTCGAGCAGGTCTCGAAGCGGTACCGGGGGACCACGGGGCCCGTCGACGCCCTCCGGTCGGTCTCCCTGCGGGCCGAGCCCGGGGACATGGTCTCGATCGTGGGGCCGAACGGGGCCGGCAAGACGACGCTCCTGCAGGTCGTGGCCGGTGTGCTGACCCCGACCGCAGGGCGGGTGTGCAGGCCGCGGTCCACCTCGTCGCTGCTGGAGGTGGGGTCTGCCTACGATCCGGACCTGTCGGGTCGGGAGAACCTCCAGGCCGGCCTCGCATTCGATCGGGTCCGATCTCGCGACCGGGCCGGGTCGATCGCCGAGATCGCCGAGTTCGCGGGGCTCACCGAGTCGCTCGACCTGCCGGTCAAGCACTACTCGGACGGCATGGTCGCGCGGCTCTCGGCCTCCCAGGCCGTGCACCGTGACGTCCGCCTGCTCGTCATGGACGAGGCCATGTCGGTGGGTGATGCCTCGTTCGAGCGCCGGTTGCTGCGACGCGTGGACGAGATGCGCTCGACCGGAACGATCGTCGTGGTGGCCACGCACAGTCTTGTGCTCGCACGATCCGCACCGCGTTGCATCTGGCTGCGCAACGGGTCCGTGGTGCGCGACGGACCGGCTGCGACGGTGCTGCAGGACTACGAGCTCAGCGCCGGGGTGGGACGTCCGGTGTCCGACGACCCACGGGCCCGGTTCCTCGACATCGCCGCAGTCCCGGCAGCGGTCGAGCCGGGTCGGCCGCTCGAGCTCTCGGTCGGGATCGAGGTGCTCCGTGCCTCCGAGGACCTGTCCCTCCGCGTCGAGGCCCGCCCGGTCGTGGGCGACGAGCTGTGGATGCGGCCCCGTGACCTGTCGGCCGCTCCGGCCGACGTGCTCGTCGCCGTGGCACCGTCCCGCCCACTCGGTGGGCTCCGGACCGGGACGGTTCGGGCCACCGGGACCATCCCGTCGGTCCGGATCACGGCGACGGAGCTGGAGGTGACGGTCGTCCTGGTCGACGCCGAGGGTCGGATCCACGACGAGATCAGCTGCCCCGTCACCGTGTCCGGTCGTGTGGGACGTCCGGGCTACCTGCTCCGTACCGAGGTGTTGCACCGCGGGTGACCCCGCGGCCCGGCGCTCAGACGAAGTCGCTCATCCTCGGCTCGAGCCGCCGGAAGAGCGCGAAGGACGCGACCAGGGCGACCAGGGCTGCGGCGAACTGGGCGCCGAGCACGAGCGGGTCCGGCCAGACACCGCGGTACACGGCGTCACGGGTCCCCTCGACGACGACCGTGAGCGGGTTCACCAGGTTCACCCACTCCGCCCAGTTGGCGATCAGGGCAGCCGGGTACATCACCGGGGTCACGATGAACAGGACCTGCAGTGCGAGCGGCACGGCGAACCGCAGGTCCCGCCGGAACACGGTGATGCCAGCTGCGGCCACGGTGACGGCGACGGTCCAGCAGATCAGCAGGATCCCCACCGGGACGAGGCCGAGCAGGTGGACCGTTGGTGGTCCGACCTGGACCCAGGCGAGCACGATCAGCACGGCGGTCATGATCAGCAGGTCCACGCACGCTCCGGTGACGACGGAGAGTGGGATCACGTCGCGTGGGAACGCCATGCGGGAGATGATCGGTCCTGCCTGCTGGATCGAGCCGACCCCCTGCCCGAGCGAGCTCGAGAAGAACGTGTACGGCACGATCCCGGCCCATGCGAACACCAGGTAGGGCGCCTCCTCCACCGTCACGTCGAGCACGGCGGTGAACACCGTGCCGTAGATGACCAGGATCGTGACCGGCTGGATGAACGACCACCACGACCGCAGCAGGCTCTGCCGGTAGCGCGCCCGCAGGTCGCGTCGGGTCCAGGCGAGGACGAGCGGCCACGTCGAGCGCAGCCGTTCGGGGAGGCCGATCTCGAGTCCTCGGCCGGGTGTGATCAGCACCTCGTCGTCGGGCACTCGTTCCGTCCTCGTGGGTTGGCAGCTGCCGCCGCTCCGGGAGATCAGCACTCCCGGGGATCAGTCAGTATGGCGGTGGGTCGCCACCCGGGCCAGCGTCGGGTCGCGTCAATCGGGTCCGGTCGCTCCGCTCGCCGCGCAGCTCGGGCACACCAGTTGCGCGTTGTTGCGCTCCCGACGGTCCGCTGCTGACAGACCCTCGGTCGATCCGCACAGGGCGCAGAACGCCGCGGGCTCGCTCCACGAGGGCTGATCGGCGCTCGGTCGGACGGTCCCCGGCGGGCGCGGCACCGTTCGACACAGCGCGGCGAACTCGGTGCGCCCCCACCGGCGGTCGTCGGCGGTCGCGCTGAACAGCGGCGGCTCGGTCGGCTGCCAGGCGTGCTGTTCGCTCGGCTCCACCTCGATGAAGAAGTCCTCCGGGAGGACGTGGACGTCGATCACGTCACCGGAACGGCGTGCCAGGGTGCTCGGGCCGTCCTCGGGTCGCAGACCGAACGAGGCCACCACGCGTGGTGCGGTCGATCGGTTGGGCAGTGAGTAGTGGATCACGCGGTTGTCGAACACCAGGATCTCGCCGGCGCGCATCGGGATGCCGGCACCGAGTTCGTCGATGATGTCGTGCTCGCAGTCGGCGAACGGGAACTGGTCCACGTCGGCCACCCGGAATCCCCCGGGGAACCGGTGGCTCCCGGGGACGACCCACAGCATGCCGTTGTCCAGGTCGACGTCGTGCAGCGGGATCCACACGGTGACCCCGACGGCGGTCCGTTCGTCGACGAGCGTCGGGTCCTGGTGCGGGGCGAATCCGCTGTCGGGCCCCGGCCACTTGGTGATGAAGGTGCACAGGAACGGTGACTGTCGGCTGAAGCGATCGGCGATGGCGGGCCAGATCCGGGAGCGCAGCACGTCGCTGACCCGGTGCTTGTGCTCGTCGTCGTGGGAGTGGAAGCTCCAGTTGAGCGCCCGCATGGGGTCGTCGGGGGCCACCCCGGTCGACGACGCCGCCGCCCGCACCGCCTCGAGCAGGTCCGGTCCGAGGGCCGGCAGCACGGTGAAGCCGAACTCCTCGAGCGCGCGTTGGCGATCGGGGTCGGCCACGACGGGCGGAGCTGTCACGCCGGAGATGGTCTGGCCGATCGGCCGGAGCTCGACCGTCGGCTCCTGTCCGGCGATCGGTGGGTGCGGACAGCTGCCCGGTTCCAGTACCGCCTCGAGCTGCTCGACCGTCACGGTGGTGGGTCGCCACGGTGACGTGGAGAGCAGCTCGAGTCCCGTCGGCCGGGCCCACACGAGCGATCCGGGGTCGTTGTCGATGAAGAACCCGGAGTCGAGTGCGTAGGCGGCGACGTTCCCGTCGTCGTCGAGTTCGTGGTACCGGGCCGTGGCCGCTCGTGGCACGACGATCGACGCGGCGGCGATGCGTGGCGATCCGGTCACGTTCTCGAACGAGCAGTGGAGGAGCTGGTTGTCGAACACCAGGGCCTGACCGGGGGCGAGAGGCACCGGGACAAGGTGCGACGACAGGAGTCGGTCGGTGTGCTCCTCGTGCCAGCTCGGCGTCCGCTCGGGTCGGATGCCCTGTTGGAGCAGGTGGCTGCGCGGCACGACGTGCAGGGTGCCGTTGTCCTCGGTGGTCTCGGACAGTGCGCACCACACCACCACCGACCCGGACTCGGCGGGGTCGACGACCGTCGAGTGGTGGTGCAGCGTCAGTCCTCCACCGGGGCCGGGCCAGTTGGTCACGAAGACTCCGAGCAGGATCTCGTGGTCCCGGAGGTGGCGGTCCAGAGCGGGTCCGATCCGCTCGGTGATCTCGTCGTGGATCAGCCGCTTCGTCGGCGTGTCCTTGCTGTAGAAGTCCGACTCCCAGGTGCTCGTCGCCTCCGGGTGGTGGCGACGCCACACCGCGAGCAGTTCGTCGCACGCTGCCGGGTCGAGCAGGTCGACGACCGTCCAGCCCTCCTCCCGGAGCCGCCGCTCGTGCTCGTCGGACCACAGCGATGAGCTGCCCTGCGCAGCGGGTCCCGGAGGGTCGGACTCGACGGGTCGGGGTGCGAGCAGGTCGCGCAACCGATTCCGCAGCAGCGAGACAGGTCCGCGCGAACTCATCGACGACCCCTTTCGCTGCTGGTGTTCCGGTCGCCGCTGGCGTTCCGGTCACCGCCGGGCGGCGGCCCTGGGCGCCGCCCGGTCCAACGCCGGCGACACCGACAACGATACCCGAGGACCTCCCGGACCGGACCTGCGCCTCCCGCCGGGGTGGCGCCCGTCCCGTGCAGGTACCGTCGTCGGGATGGACGTCGGCTGCCTCGCCCCGTGGACGTCGTTGTCGCTGGACCCGCGGGGGGAGGTCCGGGTGTGCTGCCAGAACCAGTGGTTGCGACTCGGCAACGTCGCCGAGTCGTCGCTGGCTGAGATCTGGAACGGCCCGGAGCTGGCCAGGCTCCGGGCCCGGCTCCGGGACGGTGACTTCCGGCTCGGGTGCGACGAGTGCCGGATTCCCATCGAGCGCGGCCACCCCGGGACCGCCTTCCTCCACAACTACGACCACCTGGTTCCGGCACCGGGAGCCGAGCCTCCGTGGCCCGTGCAGCTCGAGCTCGCCCTCTCGAACACCTGCAACCTCCAGTGCGTCATGTGCAACGGCGAGCTGTCGTCGGCGATCCGGTCCCAGCGGGAGCACCGTCCGGCGATGGTGAGCCCCTACGGTGCTGCGTTCTTCGAGGAGCTCGAGGAGTTCCTGCTCCGGATCGAGTCGGTCAACTTCATGGGTGGCGAGCCGTTCCTGGCGCGTGAGTCGCTCGCGGTGATGGAGCGGCTCGTCGACCTGGGGCTCCGGCCACAGGTGTCGGTGACCACCAACGGAACCATCTGGAACGACCGGATCGCCGAGCTCGTCGCGCTGCTCGGGATGGAGGTGGCGGTCTCGGTCGACGGGCGCTCCGACGCCGTCCTCGAGCGGGTTCGGGTCGGCATCGACCCGACGTCGTTCCGGGCCAACGTGGAGCGCCTCCGGTCGGCGGCGACGGCAGGGGGCGGGAGGCTCCGTCTGCTCTTCTCCCTCCTCCGGGCGAACTGGATGGAGCTGGGAGCCGTGCTGCAGTGGGGCGACGACCTGGACGTCGACGTCGGGCTGAACCGTGTCGAGCACCCGCTGCAGCACAGCCTGGTCCACGGTCCGCTCGACGAACTCGAGCGGGCCGTCCGGGGTCTCGAAGCGGACCCGGTCCACCAGCGGCTCGGGAGGAACCGGAACGTCTGGGAGCGGAACCTCGCCGACCTCGTGGCACTGCTCGACGAGCGTCGTTCGGGCGGGACCACGGTGGTCGCCGTCCCGGTCCCGGCGCGGCGCGCCCCGGTCGACGAGGGATCGTTCCGGGCCCGGGTCGATGCCGACCCCAACCAGGTGGTGATCAGCGTCACCGCCACCGGCTCAGCGCCTCCGGGACTCGACCTCGACCGGGTGGTGGGGGAGTCCCTGTGGCGACTGGTCGACGTCCTCACGGGTGGGCTGGGTGACCTGGTGCGCTCCGACATGCAGCAGCCCGGTGACGGGACCGGCGAGCGTCACGGTTTCACGTTCGACGCAGGTGGTACCTGCTACGAGCTCACCGCCGAGGTGGACGCCGATCGCGACGGGTCCTCGTGCTGGCGCCTCGAACTGGTCGAGGTCGAACCGGACCCCGGTGCGCACCCGACGTGAGGAGCGCGGGTTCCGGGAGCCTCCGGTCCCGGGCCCGCCGATGGATCAGCGGGAGGCCCAGGCGTCCTCGAGGTCCCGCAGCAGCGCCGGTGCGGCCACCGACACGTCGTGGTGCGTGAGCACCTGGTGTCGGAGTTCCTCGGCGGCCGCCCCGCGCAGCTGTTCGTCCTCGAGCAGCGTGAGCACCTGGGCTGCCATGGCACCGACGTCGAGGTAGTCGATGATCCCGGTCGCCGCCGCCGGCCCCGCAGCCTCGAGCAGCTCGGGCATGCCGCCGTTGCGGTAGGTCACGATCGGGTGGCCCATGGCGGCGTGCTCCAGGCACACCAGCGGGAACGGGTCCTCGCGTGAGGTGAGTGCGAAGACGTCGGCCGCAGCGAACCACGGCACCGGATCGGCACGGATACCGGCGAACAGGACGTTGTCGGCGTGCGCCAGCTCGAGATCCGAGTGGAGGCGCACCATGTCGATGGTCTCGAGGTCACCGCCCATCCACACGAAGTGGACGGGCTCCCGGGTTCGGCGCCGCACCTCGGTGGCGAGCTGGATGAACAGGTCGGGACCCTTGCGCCAGTCGATGGTCCCGGCGCCCATCACGATCGCCGCGTCCGCCGGGATGCGGTAGGACCGGCGCAGGCGGGACACCTCCCGTGCGCTGATCTCCCGGCTCGAGATGCCTGCAGCGTCGATGAACTCGTGGTGCACCCGCACGGCGTCCTCGGGCAGACCCACCGTGTCGACGAGCACGTCCCGGACCGCGCGCGAGGCGGCGATCCACAGGTCCGGGCCGGCTCGGAGCAGCTCCTGGACGTGCGGCCGCTGGGTCGTCGTGGCCACGGCGAGTTCGTGGACGTGGCTCACGACCAGACCCGCCGGCGGCAGGTGGGGGAGGATCTCCAGACTGCCCAGGCTGTTCAGGTAGACGACGTCGAAGTCGCGCAGGTGGCGGAGCTGGGGGACCAGCCGGGCGGCGGCGACCGATCGCCAGGCCCGTCTGCTGCCGAGGTGGAGCAACCCCTGTTGGAGCGCCTTGGCACCTCCGGCGAGTGTGGATCGGTCGAGCACCGTCACGTCGGTCACGGCCTCGAAGCGGTCCCGGATGGGCCCGTCCTGCAGGGCGAGCACGTGGACCTCGACGTCGGTGTGCTCGGTGATCCACCGCACCAGGTGCAGCAGGTTCATCGGCGCACCGGTGATCGTGGTCTCGTGGGTCACGGCGAGCAGCCGGCGGATCGTCACCTCGTCACCTCCAGGAGCCGGGTGAGCTCGTCGACGAAGACCCTGCCCACGACCTCGGTGGACTGGCGTTCCCGGGCGCGCCGGGCGCCGGCGTCGGCCGGATCGGCGGCCCGTCGCCGGTCCCCCAGCAGGGTCCTGATCTCCTCTGCCAGTGCGACCGTGTCGGGGTAGGGGACCACGGCGACGCAGCCCTCGGCACCGAGTTCGGCGACACCGCCGACGGCGAAGCCCGCGGTCGGCCGGCCGACGAGCGCGGCCTCGAGCGGGACGAGTGGTTGGGCGTCCCGTCGAGAGGTGGACACGACGACGTCGGCGGCGCGCAGGTACGGCACTGCGTCGGCGACCTCGCCGGTCCACACGACCCGTTCGGTGTCACCGGTGCTCGACAGGTCGCCGGTGACGACCCGTCCGAGTCCGAGCGGCCGACGCCCGATCCACGCGAACCTCGTCCGGTCGTCGTCCAGTCGGGTCACGAGGTCGACGAACAGGTCGGGACCCTTGTGCCAGGCCACCTCGCCACAGGCGACGACCAGGTGGTCGGAGTCACCGGCGCCCATGACCGCACGGGCGGTCGCCACGTCGGCCTCGTCGGGTGTCCTGACCGGGGTGACCACCGGGGGGACGATACGGATCCGGGCCGGCGGCACCCCCAGCCCCTCGAGCGCCCGGGCCGCCGCGTCCGAGACGCACATCACGAGCGAACAGCGGTCGACGAGCGCCTCCTTGGACCCGGCGTCGAGCACCGTGAGCGCCTCGTCGTCCTCGTGCACGTACACCGCACCGGGGATCTCCCGGTCGAACTGCAGGAGGACCCGGGCCGCGAGCGAGCTGTTCGCCAGGACCGCCGCCGGGCGTCCGACCGGTCCGGCGACGGTCGCCAGCGAACGAAGCTGCGAGGCCATCGGCCCGCCGGCGAGGAGCTCGACCGCCACCGGGACGCCCAG
Organism: uncultured Actinomycetes bacterium; assembly: GCA_903852755.1. Taxonomy (GTDB): domain Bacteria; phylum Actinomycetota; class Acidimicrobiia; order Acidimicrobiales; family Microtrichaceae; genus SXMI01. Next base: position 10,639 of record CAINRS010000070.1, read on the forward strand.
GTGGGCCCGGGTGGCTCCGAGCAGTGTGTGCAGCACGCGGTTCCCCCCGGACCGGGTCGCCTCGTGGGCCACGACCAGCAGCGGCCGGGTCACGCCGACCCTGCTGCGGTCGCGACCAGGTGGTCGAGGAGGCGGGGTGCTGCGGCGTCGGTCCCGAACCGCTCGGCCGCCCAGGTCGACTGGGCCCCCGCCAGGTCGTCGCGGACCTTCCGGTCGCGGAGCGACTCGAGCATCTCGGCCAGTCCGGAGACGTCGGGGTAGGGGGCGCCGCAGAACGCCGGTCCGAACATCTCGGTGACGCCGCCCACACCGGAGAACGCGACGACCGGTGTGCCGGCGAACGCGGCGTGCAGGCACACGAGCGGGAAGGCGTCGAGTCGGGCCGGGTGCAACAGGACGTCCCCAGCGGCGAGCCAGGGCACGATGTCGTCGACCGTCCCGAACATCCGGAACCGTCGAACCGGCCCGCGGCGGGCCTCGTCGAGCACCCGGTGGAACAACGGGTCCCGCTCGCCGCCGAGCCATGCCCAGGCAGTCGGCCCGCCGGCGACCCGGTCGTGCACGACCGCCACCTCGTGGAACAGGTCGGTCGCCTTGCGGTGCGTCGCGATCCCAGCTCCGACAACCAGCAGTTCGCTCCCCGTCGGGTCGAGCGCACCGCGGCAGTGGGCCACCTGCAGGTCGTCCACCGCCCGGCGGCGGTCGACGAACTCGGGCACGACGTGGACCGGGGTGTCGGCATCGAGCCGGGACCGGAGCTCAGCGGCCACCTCGGGTGCCCCGGCCAGCCACCGGCCGGTCCGGTTCCGCAGGTCCGCCGGGCCGTCGAGCCAGTGCAGGTCCTCTCCCTGCTCCACGGCCCAGCACACCACTGCACCGGAACGGTCGAGCAGGTAGGGGAGCGAGTGGCCGGCGGCGACGCTCACTGCGAGGGTCACGTCGACCGGGTCGAGGCGCCGGGTCGCGGCCAACAGGTCGGCGCAGCGGTCCGGTGGGGGGTCGGCGTGGTCCCACGGCTCCTCGGGGTCGAGCAGGATCGTCGTCGGCGCGAGCTGCGTGCAGGCCCCGGCCAGTTCGCCGCCCCGGAACGCCACGACGTCCACCCGGACCTCGGGGTGCTGGGCCCGCAACCACCGCACGAAGGTGAGGCCGAGGACCGGTGGGCCGGTCCGGTCGAGCGCGTGGAGTGCCACCCGGCAGCGCTGCACGCCCCCTACCTCCCGGCGAGCCGGGCGATCCGGTCGACCCAACCGGCGTGGTCGAGCCACTGGTCGATGTCGAGCAGCCGACTCCGCTCGAACCGCTCGTCCCGGTTGCCGGCCAGGCCGTCGCGGAGTGCCGTGGCCGCGGCCTCGACGTCGAGCGGCGGCATTGCGAACGCCTGGTCAGGGAGGTGGTCGTCCCGGGTCGCGACGACCACCTGGCCGACGCACAGTGCGTTGAGGATCAGTTCGGTGTCCTCTCCCGGGACCCTGGTCGGCAGCAGGACGGCGTCCCCTGCGTAGCGTTCGATCTCCTCGGTGAGCGGGTGCAGGTGGAACCGGTCGCCCAGTCCGCACCGGTCGGCCTCGGTCCGGATGCGATCGGCCTCGTGCTGGTCACTCGACAGCCCCAGCCAGAGCGCATGGGGCCGGACGCCGTGACGTTCACCGAGTGCCCAGAGCGTCCGGACGAACAGGTCGGTGCCGTCGATCCATGCGTCCTCACCCCAGCCCACGACGAGCTGGACGTCCTCGGGGATGCCGAGCCTCGACCTGACGCGCCGGCGCCCTGCCGGGTCGGCCATCGGCAGGGCGAGGCTGCGCCGACGGAGCACCGGCAGCTGCAGGTGTGGGACGTCACCGGCGGTGCGGTCCGCCACCGCACTGACCACGGCGTCACCGCTGGTGAGGGGCGGGGGTTCCATCTCGGCACCCCGCGGTGGCTCCGGGTTGGTGCGGACCAGTCGAACCACCGGTCGCGGCCACGGATCGAGCACCCGGTTCCCCAGACCGTCGTCGAGCAGCGCCACGTCGGGGTCGACCTCGCGCAACCAGGACCTCAGTCGGAGCCCTTGGATCGCCGCAGCCGTTCGTTGCCCGGGTCCACCGATCAGGAGCCGGTTCGGCCACCAGGTCCGCAGGTCGTCGACCACGCGGCTGCCGGGCCACGGGTCGTCGTCGCCGCCGTCCTGGTCGCAGCGGAGGAACCACACGGCGACCCGGGTGTCGCTCCGACGCTCGAGGTGCTCGACGAGGAGCCGCAGCACGTCGGTCGAACGCCGCTGGTCGGGCCGCGCGGTCACGACCAGGATCGACAACGGCTCCGACACCGGGGTCATGGTACCGGGAGGTACTCAGGCCCGGTCCGCCGAGTGGTCGATCAGGTTGCGCAACAGGTTGGAGAGGCGGGCGGCGATCACATCGGGGTCCTGCTCCGCTCGGGCGAGCGCGCCGGCCCGCCCGGCGAGCCGCTGCGACGCGGTCGGGTCGCCGAGGAGCGTGCGCACGACGTCGGCGAGCCCTGCACAGTCCGGGTAGTCGGCCGTGACGGCCGCTCCGCGCCGTGCCATCTCGGCCAGTCCGCCGACGTCGAACGCCGCGGTCGGGGTCCCGACCAGCGCCGCCTCGAGGGGAACCAGTGGTCGCGGGTCCTCACGCGAGGTCAGGACCAGCACGTCGGCCAGAGCCAGGTGCGCCGACGGGTCGGGGACCTCGCCGAGCCATCGCAGGCGGCCGCCGAGTCCACGGGCGGCGGTGTCAGCGTCGAGCGCCACGGCGAACGGGTGGGGCCGGCGCCGACCCACCCAGAGGAACTCCAGGTCGGGGTCGTCGGCCAGCTCGGCGGCAACCTCGACGAACAGGTCGGCCCCCTTGCGCCAGGTCGCCTCACCACATCCGAGGACGACGCGTCGTCCTCTGGTGCCGAGGTCCGCCCTGAGTCGCTCGATCACCCCGTCACCGACCTGCGGTACGACGACGGGCGGTGGGATCAGGTGGACCCGGTCGTGTCGGACCCCCAGATCGACGACCTGTCGTGCGGAGCGCTCCGAGACGCACACCACGATGTCGGCACGGCTCCGCAGGGCCTCGAGCACGCGGTCGGGCAGGACGGTGAGCGCCTCGTCCTCCTCGTGCACGTGCACGAGTGAGGGTGTGGCGGCCGGGTGGTCCCAGAGACAGCCGGCCGCGGCGGCGTTGTTGACCCAGATGACGGCCGGCCGATCGGCAGGCCGTTCAGCGGACCCGAGGGCCAGGAGGTCGTCGGTGAGCGGGCCGCCTGCCTGGAACCGCAGGGCGATGGGCAGGTCGACGGTCGGACCGATGCGGCGCAGCACGTCCAGCAGCACCAGGACGCTGCCGGCGCGGTCGGCGGCGTGGGCGACGACGAGCAGCGTGTCCCGAGCCACCTCGGTGGTGCCTCAGGCCTGACGGTCGACGTGGCAGAAGAGGATCCGGACCTCGTCGGCCCGGCCGGACTCGTCGCGCATGGCGACGAGCGAGGTGCGGACCTCGACCTGCGGGTGGACGGTCAGGACGTCGAGCCGGTCGTCGTCCTCGGCCAGGACCCGCTGCTCGACGGGGGCGCCGAGCAGCTCGTTGAGGACCAGCTGGAGGTGCTCCGCCGGTCGGCCGACCAACTCGGGGTCCATGGCCGCGACTCCCGGCGAGACCCCAGTGATCACGTCGCCCGGGCCCACCCGGACCTCGTGGATGGACCCGTCCGAGGCCACCGCGGCGAGCTCGGTCCGGACCCGGGTGTCGTCCACCGGGCCGGACCCGGAGCGCATGAACAGCAGGATCCGGTGGGAGTCCCGAACCAGGGCCTCCTGGTCGACGTGCGTGTCGCACACGGCGAGCGCCTCGGCGACTGCGTGCTCGTACACGTCGCGGTTGCGGCCGAGATGATCGATCTGCGCCCGACGCTGTTCGACCAGGGACTCGGCGACGGCCCGACGTCGTCGGGCGTCCTGACGTCCGATCGCGCACGAGTCCGGGTGTCGGGCCAGGACGACGGACAGGTCGGAGTCCAGGTCATCGGCGAGCTCGGCGATCAGTCCCAGCTCGTGGTGGTTCTGGTCCATCAGCACGAAGTTGAGCGACATCCACGTGTCGTGCGTCGTGACGTGGGAGCGGATGCGGTCCAGATTGTCGCGCACCTGCGACCACGACGCGTTCACCCGGATCGCCTCGAACGTCGGTGCCGTGGCGCCGTCGATCGACACGACGAAGCCGACGTTCAGCCGGTTCATCAGCGCTTCGATCTCCGGTGTCCAGTGGGTGCCGTTGGTGACGATCGTGCAGGCGAGACCCGGCGCGACCGCGGCGATGCGTTCCCAGACCCGGTAGTTCGCCTCGATGACGAACGGCTCCCCACCACCGAACACCGCCTCGGTGGCGTGGACGAGGAACGGCTCGAGTTGCTCGACGAATCGGTCGTCGAACTTGGAGGAGTCGGGCACGTTGCGCCGGAGTTCCTGGATGGCCCCGTAGCAGTGGACGCACTCCAGGTTGCACTCCTCGGAGAGGCTGAACTCGAGGCGTGTCGGCCAGGCGGGATCGCCGACGTCGGCGAGGCGGTCGAACTGCGCCGCGAAGGAGTTCCGCCGTCCGACCGACCGGAACTCCGCGCCGCAGGTCTCGCATCCTCGTGAGACGTCTCCCCGTCCGAGCCGGTCGATGAGTTCGGCCCGGCGACCGCCGTTCCAGACCGACTCCAGGTCGTCGGATCGGACGTTGCCGAGTGGCCAGAGGTTCTGTGAGCAGGCGCGGATGGTGCCGTCGGGGAGGAACTGGAGGTTGCGGGCCGGTGCCGAGCAGACCGTGCCGGCTCCGTCGAGGTCGACCGGCCGGGCGTCCCGGCGCGGTGCCAGGTTCACCGGGACGGCACCCCCGAGATCCCCGTGCTCCATGGATGTGTCCTCCGTGTGGGTCCGCTCTGCCGGCGGACCCGCGTGTGGGTCCGTTCTGCCGGCGGACCCGGTGGAGCTCAGGGTAGCGGCCCTCGCCGGTACCCGGTCCTCCGTCCGCCGGGTCTCAGTCCGATACGGGAGCGAAGAGCAGCACGGCGTCCTCGGCCCAGCCGTGCTCGTCGCGGAGGGCCACGATGGCGATCCGGAACTGTTCTGCGCCGAACGTCGCCACGGCATCCACCCGGTCCGGTCCGGTGTCGAGCTCCTCGAACCGACTGAGTGCCTGCTGCAGCACCTGGACCGGTGCACCGGTGAGCCCTCCGGGGGACACCCCGGCCAGCGCCTCGATCCGCGGGCTCGCCGATCGGATCAGGTCGTCCCGCCCGACGACGACTCGCGCCACGTCGCCGCCGCTGCTGAGCAGGGCGAGTTCCCGCTCCGCAGCCTGTTCGTCGTGGGGGCCGGATCCGGCGCAACGGAACATCAGGACCGTCCGGCCCGTCTGCTCCCAGACCGAGGCGCCGCCACCCGCACCGGCCGCGGCCCAGGCCCCGATCCGGGCGAGCTCACGGTCCCAGGTTCGTCGGTTGAGCCGCAGCTGCCCGGTCATCTCGTCGTCACGGGTGAGCAGGGCACGGTGCACCGCCGTGATCTCCTCGGCCGGGAGACGGGCGATGCTGCAGTGGACCGGCCCGCGCACGACGCTCACGTTGACGAAGATGCCTCGCTGTTCGGCGTAGCGGAGCAGCTCCGGGAACTCCCCGACGTTCTGTGGCATGAGGCAGTGGTTGATCGACACGTCTGTCCCGACCCGTCGGGCGTGCTCGGTGAACCGGTCGATGTTGGCGAGCACCTCACCCAGGTCGGCGCCGATCCGGATCGACTCGAACGTCGACGGCGTGATTCCGTCGAGGGAGAAGATGAAGTGCATCCGCACCGACGAGATGGCGCGCTCGACCCGCTGGTTCCAGGTGGTCGCGTTGGTGCACACGGTGCAGGGCAGGTCGGGCCGGACCCGGGCGATGAGCTCCCACATGCGGAAGTTCTCCGAGGCCAGGAAGGGCTCTCCGCCCTCGAAGCTGGCGTGGTCCAGGTGGGCGAGGAAGGGCTCGACGTCCTCGAAGAACTCGTCGCCGTAGGCGGGTTCCAGGGGTGGTCGGTGCTCCCGGTGGATCCGGATCGACGAGGAGAAGTCGCCGCTGCACTGGATGCACTGCAGGTTGCACGAGTTGGACAGCATGAAGTCGAGCCGGGTGGGCCACCCGCCTCCCCCGGCTCGGTGCAGGTGGCCGGCCCAGGCATCGAACTGCTCCGGGAACGACCCGGTGCGCCCCTCGAGCTCGACCTCGGCCCCACAGGCCTCGCAACCGAGCGAGTAGTCGTCCCGTTCGAGTCGGCGCACGATCTCGAGGCGCCGATCCCCACCCCAGAGGTCGGCGAGACGGTGGTCCCGGACGTTCCCGAGGCGTTCGAGGCTCTGGCAGCACACCGAGACCTCCCCGTCGGGAGCGAACTGCATCTGGATCGACGGCGCGGCGCACGCACCCCACGGTCGGTCCGGACCCGATGGGTCGGTGTTCGCCGGTCCCGGGGACCGTCGCCCGAGGCGAACGGCGGTCCCTCGAACGTGTCGCCACATGGTGCAGGTTCCTCGTTCCGCTCGCACGCAGCGTACCGTCGGCCCGCTCGGACGTCCCCACGTCGGATCGACCGGTCGGTCCACGGGGGCCGATCCGTTCACGTCTGTCCCCCGCCGTGCCGACGCAACGTGCCGACGCACCGTGCCGACGCGCCGTGGTAGCACTGCCGCGCCGAGTGAGGCCCGTCGAACCTGCCGGCGCGCAGTTGTATTCTCCAGCGGGTACATCGCTTTGGGGAGGGCGATCGGGATGGACCAATTCGGCATGGACCACTTCGGGATGGACCGCACGGATTCGACATCGACACCGGTGGTCGTCGGACGGAAGCCGCAGGACCGCAGTGCCGACGTCGGCGCCCGGGTGGCGCTGGTTCGTCCGCCGATCGTCATCTTCCCCCGGAGCCTGTCGAGCTACGGACCCGTCCCCCCGATCGGCCTGGCCTACATCGCGGCGGTGCTGCGCGACGCCGGCCACGACGTATCGGTGATCGACGCGTCGGCGGAGGGCATCGACCGCGCCGAGGACTTCGACACCCCGGTCGGCAGACTGCGTCGCGTCGGTCTCTCACCCGTGGAGATCGCGGATCGGCTCCCCGATGACGTGCAGATGGTCGGGATCACCCACATGTTCCTGCACGAGTGGCCGCAGGCCCGTGAGGTGGCGACGTGCATCCGCGAGCGGTTCCCCGACGCCACGATCGTCCTGGGAGGCGAGAACGCGACTGCCTTCCACCAACGGATTCTCGAGGAGTGCCCGGCGGTCGATGCCTGTGTGCTGGGAGAGGGTGAGGCGACGGCCCTGGCGGTCGCCGACCGGGTCGCCGCCGGTCTGGGCCTCGGGGGTCTCGCTGGAGTTGCACTCCGTGGGAGCGACGACGACGTGCCGGCCACACTCTCGACTCGACTCCGGAAGCTCGACGGCGTCCCACGTCCGGCGTGGGACCTGTTCCCCCTCGACCGGTACTGGGAGTACTCCGACTTCTTCGGGGTGCACCGGGGACGTTCGATTCCTGTGCTCGGGACCAGGGGGTGTCCCTACAGGTGCTCGTTCTGCTCGTCCCCGCAGATGTGGACCACGCGGTACGTCGTGCGGGATCCCGAGGACGTCGCCGATGAGATCGCCGGGTACGTGCGCGACTACGGGATCGAGAGTGTCAACTTCTGCGACCTGACCGCAGCGACCAAACGGAGCTGGACCCTGGGGTTCTGTGACGCCATCGAGGCGCGTGTTGAGGACCTCGAGTGGCAGATCCCCGTGGGATCGAGGAGCGAGATCCTCGACGAGGAGGTGCTCCGTCGGCTCCACGAGACGGGGTGTCGGTACATCACGTACGCCCCCGAGAGCGGGTCGGACCGGATGCTCGAGATCTACGACAAGCGGGTGAGGTTGCCGGCCATGCTCGAGTCGCTCGCCACAGCGCACCGTGTCGGACTGCGGACCAGGATCAACATCATCATCGGCCACCCTGCGGAGCAGTGGGCCGACATCTGGAAGAGCGCGAGGTTCCTGATCCGGGCCGCTCGGGCCGGTTGTGACGACGCCGCCGTCATCATGTTCTGTCCCTACCCGGGTTCGGCGGACTACGAGGCGCTGGTTGACAGCGGTCGTCTGGTGGTCGACGAGTCCTCCTACTACGTCGGGATCTCCCGGACGTCGTCGACGCACGAGAGCTACAACGATCGCATGTCGGCCCGGTCGCTCCGGGCGGTTCAGTTGGCGCTGGTCTCGCTCTTCTACGGGCTCGGACTGGTCCTCCACCCCAGACGGATCCTGGAGTACGTGCAGGCCCAGCGGACGGGTGAGGAGCGGACGTTCCTGGATCAGCTCGTGCGGATCAAGTGGCGGGGATTCCGGTCCTCCAGTCGGCGTGCCGTCGTCCGTCGGTCTCCTCGCCTGCGAACCTCCGACAGTGGCGTCACTCCGCCTGAACCGACTGCCGACCCTGAGCGGGGCGACGCCGTCCGGGTCGTCTGACGCCCGGGGTCCCCGTCCGGTCCCGGGTCGACCGGCGCTAGGTTGGCGCCGTGGGGCGTCTCTACCTGTCTCCGCCGGACATGTCCGGCTCCGAACGCGAGCGTCTGGTCGCGGCGTTCGACTCCAACTGGATCACGACGCTCGGAGCCGAGGTCGACGGTTTCGAGGCCGACGTGGTCGAGTTCACCGGTGCGCCTGCGGCACTGGCCCTGTCGAGCGGCACGGCGGCGCTCCACCTGGCGCTCGTGGTCGCCGGAGTCCGCACCGGTGACGAGGTGTGGGTCTCGAGTCTGACGTTCGCGGCACCGGCGTTCGCCGTCACCTACGTCGGTGCGTCGCTCCGGTTCGTCGACTCCGAGACCGAGACGTGGAACATGGATCCAGACCTGCTCGCCGATGCGCTCGAGCGTGCAGCAGCCGAGGGCCGCCTGCCGGCTGCGGTGATCGTCGTCGACCTGTACGGACAGGCAGCCCAGCTCGACCGGATCGCCGAGGTGTGCGCCCGGTACGGGGTGACGATGATCGAGGACGCCGCCGAGGCCCTCGGTGCCACGTGGAGCGGCCGGCACGCCGGGACGTGGGGGCGTCTCGGCGTCTACTCGTTCAACGGCAACAAGATCATCACCACCGGCGGGGGCGGGATGCTCGTCGGTGACCCGGAACTGCTGGAGCGGGCGAGGCACCTCTCCCAGCAGGCCCGCGAACCGGTGCTGCACTACGAGCACCGGTCCGTGGGGTTTAACTACCGGATGCCGAACCTCTCGGCCGCCATCGGTCGGGGGCAGCTCGCCGACCTGCCCGCCAAGATCGCCCGGCGTCACGAGATCAACGCGGGGTACCGGGCCGGTCTCGCCGACCTCCCGCTCGAGTGCATGCCGTGGGACGATCGCGGTGTGCCGAACGGTTGGCTCACCCTGGTCGTGCTCGGCGACGAGGTCGACCTGGACCCGCACCGCTGCTGTGTCCTGCTCGACGAGCACGACGTCGAGGCCCGACCCGCGTGGAAGCCGATGCACCTCCAGCCGGTGTTCGAGGGCGTCCCGACCGAGGGCGGCGCAGTGGCCGAGGCGATCTTCGATCGCGGTCTGTGCCTGCCCAGCGGTTCCGCCATGACCGACGGCGACGTGGATCGGGTGGTCGCCGCGTTGCGCCTCGCGCTCTCGCAGGGGTGAGTGCCGGTCACCCACCGGGATCGGCTCGTCGCTCAGGGTGACGGCGCGATCGGCGGACCTGACGGGCCCACGCACCGGTCGGTACCGTGGGAGTCGTGAGCGGATCCGGAACGGGGGTGTCGGACGGTCGGTCGCCGTTCGAGCGAGGCGGGCGAGATCGGGCGACGGTCGAGGTGACGACCACGGTGGGCGAGTGCTTCGCTGCCGTGGCGGCGCGGTTCCCCGACCGAGTGGCGGTGCGCGCTCCGTCGGCGACGTGGAACTACGCCGAACTCGCCGGGCGGGTGGCGCGGATCGCCGGTGGCCTGCGGCGGGTGGTCGGTCCTCGGTCCGGTCAGCCGGTCGCCCTGATCGCCGACCACGACGGTCCCCTCGTCGCAGCCGTGCTCGGGGTGATCAGCGCCGGTCAGGTCGTGGTCATCCTCGACCCTGCGGCACCGGCGGAGCAGACGGCGGCGGTGCTCGCGGAGGCCCGACCGCGGCACCTCCTGCACGACGAACTGCACGCCGAGGCGGCGGCTTCGTTGGCTGCGTCGGACGGGCGAGTCTCCACGCTGTTGCTCGACGAGCTCGACGGCGAGTTCACCGGCCCGGAGTCACTCGGGTGGCGAGCACCGCTCATGCTCGCGTTCACGTCGGGGACGAGCGGCGTGCCCAAGGGTGCGATCATCAACCACGGCGTGCTGCTCAACCTCGTCAGGGGGGCGACCGACGCCCTCGGGCTCGGCCCGGACGACACCATGCCGATGCTCTTCCCGACGTCGTTGGCGGTGGCGGCGTACCCGATGTTCCTGCCGCTCCTCAACGGCGGGACCCTCTCGACCCTGGACGTCCGCTCGGTCGGACTGGCCCCGGTCGCCGATTTCCTGGCCGACGAGGGCATCACGCTCGCCTACATGGCGCCGACGGTGGTGCGATTCCTGGTCGATGCGCTCGCCGGACGCGACTTCCCGGCGCTGCGGATGATCGCCCTCGGTGGCGAGCTGGTCGACCCGGAGATCCTCAAGGTGACCGCCGACCTGTTCGGGGTGCAGCACGTCGCCGTGGGGTACGGCACGACCGAGACGGGCGTCGTGTCGCTCGCGGTCTACGACTCGGCCGACCTGCCGGCGGAGTCGGTCCACTGCGGGTACGCCGTGGACGACGTCGACATCGTGGTGCTCGACGGGGCCGGAGCCCCTGCGGAGGTGGGGACCGCAGGTGAGGTCGCCGTCGTCAGCGAGTACCTGTTCGACGGCTACTGGGGCCACCCGGAGCTGAACCGCCGTGTGCTCTCGGCGGACCCGCGGGGTTCGGACCTTGCCTGCTACCGGACGGGTGACATCGGCCGGATCGATGAACACGGGGCCCTGACCCTGCTCGGACGGCTCGACACCAAGTTCAAGGTCCGAGGGCGGTTCGTCGTGCTCGGCGACGTCGAGGCCGACCTCCACGAGCTCCCCGAGGTCGCCGACGCAGCCGTGACGGCACGCACGGTCGACGGCGTCACCGAGCTTGTCGCGCACGTCGTGCCCGCCGAGCCGGGCGCCGTCGACGGCCCGGCGATCCGGGCGGCCCTGCTCGAGCGGCGCGAGGCGTACCGGGTTCCGTCGCGGTGGGTGCTCCTCGACGAACTGCCCCGGCTGCCGAACGGCAAGACCGACCGGCGTGCCCTGCCCGATCCGGACGTCGTGCTCGACGTGCTGAGCGGACTCGAACCGGGAGCGTCCGTCTCGGCGGCCGACCACGCCGAGGTGCGCGAGTCGGTTCGGACCCTGTGGGAGAGCATGCTCCCCGTCGGCCCGGTCGGTGACGACGAGGACTTCATGGAGCTCGGCGGTGACTCGCTGCTCGCCGCCCAGATGCTCGTCCTGCTCGAACGACGGACCGGTGTGGCGGTGCCGATGGGGGAACTCGTGCACGCCCGGACCGTGCGGACGCTCGCCGAGGTGGTGGTCCGGCTGCGCGCCGGCGGCCCCTCCGACGCCGGGACGGCCGCGTGCGTGCAGCACGGGGATCTCTCACGCCATCCCCGCCTGTGGTTCGTGCACGACCTCCAGGGCTCCGCGTACCGGGTCCGCCACCTCGCCGCCGAGCTCGGCGGCGACCAACCGGTGTGGAGTTTCGAGTCACCGCTCCTGGCCGGCGAGCCGAACCTCGACACCTCGCTCGAGACCTTCGCGGCCCGCTACGTGACCGATCTCCTCGCCGTCCAGCCCGAGGGCCCCTACCACCTCGCCGGGTACTCCTTCGGCGGGATCTGCGCCTACGAGATGGCGCGGCAGCTCCGGCGTGACGGCCACGAGGTGGCGTTCGTCGGCGTGGTCGACGTCGGGCCCGGGTACCGCGGTCCCGGGTGGAGTGCCCGTCGCTCGCCCCTGCGCCCCTGGTTCGGCATCGCCCCACCACCTCCGGATGGATCGTCCGTGGCGGCGCAGTTCGGCCACTACCGGCGCATGTTCCGGACCAGTCGGTCCGGTGCCGCCAGGCACCTGATGGTGCGGTCCGGGCTCGCCAGGCTCATCGACCCCATCCGATTCCGGGCCGACCTCCGGCGTGACGGTCGGGTGCGACCCGACTGGCGACTCTGGTACGCGTGGGAGGAGCACTGGCAGCTCGCCGCCCGGCACTGGGACCGGTCGTCGACCTACCCCGGTCGGGTGGACCTGTTCTGGGCCGACGACTCCGCCTCGTCGGACGCCACCATGGGCTGGGGTCCGCTGGTCGGGGAGTTGCACGTCCACCGGTTCGCCGGCGACCACGAGGGGATCCTCGAGCCCACGGGCGCCCGGGCGCTCGCCCGCAGTCTGCGGAGGGTGCTCGACGCGCTCCCGGGCGGCTGAGTCGGCGGGCCCACGGACGGTCGTCCCGGTGATCGTCGCTGCGAGCCCGTCAGGCTGCTGCGGATTCGTCACCGCGCCGGGGCAGACTCTCCCGGTCCGCGGTCGCCACGGGACCGAGGCCGAGCCGAGCACGGGAGGACAGACGTGAGCGACCTGACCGGACCTGCACCCGATGACCTGATCATCGTCAGCGTCGACGACCACGTGGTCGAACCCCCGGACATGTTCGACGGCCGGCTCGCTGCGAAGTGGGCCGACCGTGCCCCTCGGGTGATCGAACGTGCCGACGGCCGCGAGATGTGGTTGTTCGAAGGGGTGGAGATCCCGAACTTCGGACTGAACGCGGTGTCGGGTCGTCCGCAGGAGGAGTTCGGCATCGAACCGACGCGCTACGACGAGATCCGTCCGGGTTGCTGGGACGTCGACGCTCGCATCGACGACATGAACGCCGGCGGCGTGCTCGCGTCACTGTGCTTCCCGTCGTTCCCGCAGTTCTGCGGACAGATCTTCGCCAACACCGAGGACGCGGACCTCGCCCTCGCCGTCCTCCAGGCCTACAACGACTGGCACATCGACGGGTGGGCCGGTGCCCACCCCGGCCGGTTCATCCCGCTGGCGCTCATCCCCTACTGGGATCCCGAACTCATGGCCGCCGAGGTCCGTCGGGTCGCCGCCCGGGGTGTCCGAGCGGTCACCTGGTCGGAGAACCCCGAGAAGCTCGGTGTCCCGAGCTTCCACAGCGAGCACTGGGATCCGTTCTGGAGGGCGTGCGACGACGAGGGGATGGTGGTCTGTCTGCACATCGGGTCCTCGTCCGCCGTCAAGCTGCCGTCGGTCGACGCTCCGTTCACCACGATGATGACCCTGCAGCCGACTGCCGTCATGGACACCGCAGCGGACCTGCTCTGGTCCAGGGTCCTCGTGGAGTTCCCGAACGTCCGGTTCGCCCTGAGCGAGGGCTCGATCGGCTGGATCCCGTACCTGCTCGAGCGGGCCGACTACGTGTGGGAGAACCACCGGATCTGGACCGGATCCGACATGGGCGGCCGTCCGCCGTCCGAGGTGTTCCGGGAGCACTTCCTCGCGTGCTTCATCACCGATGACGCCGGTCTGCGGCTCATCGACCGCGTCGGCACCGACATCGTGTGCGTGGAGTCGGACTACCCGCACTCCGACTCGACCTGGCCGCACACCCCGGAGCGGCTCGCCCCGCAGCTGCGTGGCCTGTCCGACGACGTCGTCGCCGACATCACCCACCGCAACGCCATGCGGCACTTCGGGTTCGACCCCTTCGCCCACCGGGCTCCCGAGGAGTGCACGGCCGGAGCGCTCCGTTCGCTCGCCGGTCACGTCGACGTCGGTCCGTGCGAGCCACGGCGGCCCTTCACGCCGCCGGACCGGCCGCTGACGCTCACGGACATGCTGCTGCGCGCCGAGCATCCGCTCCTCGACGAGCAGGCAGCTGCCGAGGGCCTGACCGGAGGGAGTGAGGATCAGTGAGCGCCCCCACCCGTCTGCACGAGTCGCCGATCGACGATGGATCCGGACTGACGTTCGTCGACGCCGACGGCCACGTGCTCGAGCCGGCCTCGGCCATGGTCGACTTCGCTCCTCCCGGTTTCGAGGACCGTGTGTGGCGCATCGAGGCCGACGAGAGCGGGGCCGAGATCCTCCACATGGACGACATGGAGCCCATGGACACCGCCGTGATGGCGCTCGCCGGGACCGCCGGGGTGGACGAGGAGCGGCGCCGGAAGATGCACTCGGGCGAGTTCCGCTACTCGGACCTCCCGGACCACTGCTGGGACGCCGAGGCGCGGCTGGCGGTGCTGGACGCCGACGGGATCTCGCACTCGGTCCTGCACGCGACCATGCTGCTCGGCTTCCAGAGCCTGCGGACCCACGAGTTCGTCGCCGCCCAGAGCCGGACCTTCAACGACTGGTTGTCCGACCTCTGCGCACGGGGCCGGGGTCGCCTGCACGGGGTGGCCAACCTGCCGCAACGGGATCCCGAGGCTGCGGCCGCCGAGATCCGGCGTGTCGCCGATCTGCCCGGCATCGTCGGGGTGCAGCTCCGCCCCAACCCGGCAGCGGACGGGTACCACTTCAACCACCCGATGTACGACCCGATCTGGCGGGCCTGTTCCGAGACGGGGCTGCCGCTCGGGTTCCATCCGCTGCTCGCCGCCGACCTCCCGGGGGCGATTCGGGGGATGCGCCTGAACCGGCTCGGCACCTCGGAGATCCCGGTGCAGGACCAGGAGGACTTCGGGTCCGACAACATCTACTTCGCCCAGGCGCTCGGCAACCCGGCCGACATGATGAACACCGTCATGTTCCTGACCGCCGGCGGGGTGCTCCAGCGGTTCCCCGACCTGCGGTGCGTGTTCCTCGAGTCCAACGGCGGCTGGATCGTCCCGCTGCTCGAGCGGCTCGACCACCACGCGCGCATCTACGAGTGGGACGTCCCGTGGCTCGGCGGCGCGATGCCGTCGGAGTTCTTCCGTCGTCAGTGCTGGATCAGCTTCGACGCCGATGAGTCCACGCTGTGCTTCACGGCGAACTCCGACATGGTCGGTGCCGACCGGATCGTGTGGGCCAGCGACTTCCCGCACCCGGACGCCAAGTACCCCGGCACCACCGCTGAACTCGCGGAGAACCTCGCCCCGCTCTCGGTCGTCGACCAACGTCGGGTCGCCGGGCTGAACGCCGCCGAGCTGTACGGGATCGACCTCGGTTGAACCCCGTGCAGCACCTCCTCGGCACGGTGGTGCGGGCCAACAACGTGGTCGTGCACGCGCTCGACCCCGAGGGGGCCAATCCTCGCCCGCTGGTCGGTGTGGCGTGGCACGAGCACCTCGTCGACCGCTGGCCGGTCATCCGGGCGGAGTGGGACGCGTTCCGCGCCGACGGTGGGCGCCTCCCGCGCATCGAGGACCTGCTCGGCGAACACCAGGGGAACACCGAGGTCTGGGCGGCAGGACTGCTCATCGCCGCCGGCCGTCCGGTCGGGCCGCATCCGGCCCGGTTCCCCGGGACCGTCGATGCGCTCGCTGGAGTACCGGGACTGCGATCGGCCCTGTGGTCGGTGCTGGCGCCCGGTGCGGTGCTCCCCGAACACTGCGGACCGAACGCAGGGGTCCTGCGGTACCACCTGGGGGTGGTCTGTCCCGAGGGCGCGTCTCTGACCGTCGCCGGTACGGAGGTGCCCTACCTCGAGGGTGGCGGGATCCTCTTCGACGACACGGTCGAACACGCGGCGGTCAACCCGGCCCCGGGTGAGCGGGTGACCCTGTTCTGTGAGATCGAGCGGCCGATCGGCGCGCCCTGGCGACCGGTCAACGCCACGGTGCAGCGACTCCTCGGACTCGACCGCCGCTACCGGTCGGCCCCCCAGCGCGCGGCGGCCTGGGACCGGGCGATGAACCCGAGGCTCGGGTGACGCGACGCGGTCGAGGCGATCGGGTGTCCCGTCGTGTACGGACCCGACCGCCCTGGACCACCGTGCTCCGGTACCGTGTGTCCGTGATCGGGCGGCGAGTGTTGGGGATCGTCGTGGTGGCCGCGCTGGCCCCGGTGGTGGGCTGCGGTTTCGTTGAGGACGAACCCGCCGGCTCGGCTGCGCCGAACGACCGTGAGGTGGCCGTCCCGACCGTCACGACGGTGCCGACGCCGTCGGCTCCCTCGACGCCCACGGTGGCGGATCCGTCCGATCCCGTGCCGTCGCCCGCCGCTCCGCCGACCACGGTCGCGCTGAGCGCAGAGGACCTCGCCCTGCTCAACCGCTGCGAGCTGATCCTCGAGTTCCGTGAGGCGGGGATCGATGTCCTGATCGTCTCCTCCAGGGAGCCGGATCGGCTCGTGGAGATGATCAGGAAGTTCGACAGCGCGGCCAACGACGTGCTGCCGGTGCTGCGACCGGACGAGCGGGCCGGCTTCGAGGCGGCCATGGCGACGGTTCGAGTGGGACTCCCGGGTATCGAACTCCGCACCCCACAGCAGATCATCGACGAGTGGAACGGACTCATCGGATCCAACCTGCCGGTCTGGAGGCAGGCGGTGCAGGCCATCACGGCTGCCTGTCCGACCGGTCCGGCCGACATGCTCGATCAGGCGGCCGAGTTCCGGCTCGGTGCGCCGCTCCCGCCCGATTTCGAGGCTCTGGTCGGTCGGTCCACCCCGCGGGCCTGAACCGACGGTCCTGCCCCGACACTGCGTCCCCGATCCCTGTTTCGGGACCCCTCGGGTATCGTGAGGAGACGTGTCCGGGCGGGAATCCGGGCCGTCGTGATGCGGGGTGACGGTTGGCATGGCACTGGGATCCGGTGACGGTCGGTCCATCCTCGGGGTGAGTGCCGGGTTCCACGACGCTGCTGCGGCGCTCGTCGTCGACGGCCGGGTCGTGGCCGCGGTGGAGGAGGAACGGCTCAGTCGTCGCAAGCACGACGCCTCGTTCCCCAGGCGGGCCATGGACACGTGTCTGGCGATCGCAGGGCTCGAGCCGGGCGACCTGGACGTCGTCGCGTTCCACGAGAAGCCCGTCGACGTGATCGGCCGGCACGTCACGTCGAGGATCCACTCGGGCCCGGGGGCGTGGCGCGGACTCCTGTTCGACACCCCACGTGTGCTCGCCAAGCAGCTCACGGTGGGTCAGCAGGTGGACCACTGGTTCCGGGACCGGTCCACCCCCACGCCCCCGGTCTGCTTCGTCGAGCACCACGTCAGCCACGCTGCAGCGGCGTTCTTCCCCTCGCCGTTCCGGGCGGCGGCGGTCCTGACCGAGGATGGGGTGGGGGAGCGGGCGACGGCGACGCTCGGCTCAGGCGACGGGAGTCGTCTGCACATCGACAGTGAGCTCTGGTTCCCCGACTCCCTCGGACTCCTCTACTCGGCCTTCACGTCCTACTGCGGCATGCGGGTCAACGGGGGCGAGGGCGAGTTGATGGGACTCGCCCCCTTCGGTGAGCCGGTCCACGCCGACCAGATCCTCGGAGAGGTCGTCCGCCTGGGGGGCGACGGCTCGTTCGAACTCGATCAGCGGTACTTCGACTTCGTCCGGGGTGAGGCCATGACGAGCGCGCGCTTCCACCGGCGCTTCGGAGGGGAGCCGCGGCCGCTCGGCACGCCGCCGACGCGGCGTGAGGCGGATCTCGCCGCGTCGATCCAGGTCGTGGCCGAGGAGGTGATCCTCCGCACCGCCCGTGAGCTGCACCGGCGAACGGGTCTCGACGCAGTGTGCCTGGGCGGCGGTGTGGCGCTGAACTGCGTGGCGAACGGTCGACTTCTCCGCGAGGGGCCGTTCTCACAGGTCTGGGTGCAACCTGCTGCGGGTGACGCCGGGAACGCACTCGGAGCGGCCCTGTGGGTCTGGCACGAGGTGCTCGGAGGGGACCGGGACGAGGTGGAGGGGGACCGCATGTCGGGTGCGTTCCTGGGTCCGGAGTTCGGGGACGACGAGGTGCGTGAGTGGCTCGAGGAGTCGGGCATCCCCCACCGACACGCCGGGGACCCGGCGCAGGTCGCGGCCGAGGTGGCCGGACGACTCGCCGACGGGGCGCTCGTCGGGTGGTTCGTGGGTCGCATGGAGTTCGGTCCCCGGGCGCTCGGGCACCGCTCGATCGTCGCCGACCCCCGATCCCCCACGGTGCAGGGACGGTTGAACCGGGTGGTGAAGGAACGTGCGCCGTTCCGGCCGTTCGCACCGGCCGTCCTCGAGGCGTCCGCCGGGGCGTGGTTCGACACGTTCGGCCCAACTCCGTACATGACGTTCACGGTCCCGGCCGCCCGGAGCCGGTGGGTCGACGACCCTGAGCCGGAGTCGGGTGACGACCTCGAGTCCGCAGTGGCCCGGGTCCGGACGACCATCCCGGCGGTGACGCACGTGGACCGGTCCGCCCGGCTGCAGACGGTCGACGGTGACCGCAATCCGGAGTTCACCCGTCTGCTCGAGGCGTTCGACCGCCGCACCGGGTGTCCCGTGCTGCTCAACACGTCGTTCAACGCCCGGGACGAACCGATCGTGTGCACCCCAGACGACGCGTACCGGACCTTCCGCAACATCGGCCTCGACCTGTTGGTTGTCGGCCCCTACCTGATCGAGCGGTCGTGACCACGCCGTCGCTCAGGAGACGTCGGGGTGGGCCCATCCTCACCGTCGGCGTCGATCTGGTCCGGGACGTCGTCCGTCGTCGGTCCTGGGGTGTGTTCCTGGTGGTCGCCATGACGCTCACCGCAGTGGTGGTCGGAGCGTTCAGCCACGCTGCGGTGCCCTTCCTCGTCTACGGGGGGCTGTGAGTGTCCTGGTCCGTCGTGCCGCAGGACCGTCCGTCCGTCCGTCCGCCGTCGATCGGCCCGGCCTGGGCGCTGGCCGTCGTGCCGCTGGTGCTGTACCTCCGCAACCTCGAGGTCCCGGGGGGTTGGGCCGGATGGCTGCGCACCTGGGCGGTCCCGGTCGGCCTGCTGGGTCTGGGACTCCTCCTGGCGGTCCGCCGCAGCACCTGGACGGTCGTCCCGGCATCTGCAGCAGTGGTGGGACTGGGGGTCATCCTGCTCCCCTCGACCGGACCCCAGATCGGGGTCGTGCTCGTCCTCGGGTGCCTGGTGTGGGCCGAGGGGACGGGTGTGACCGGAGTCGTCGCCTCCCGGCTGGACGGCGGGCACCGGTTCTGGCCGGTCCTCCTTCCAGCGGTCCTCGCCGCCGTGCTCCTGGTGGCCGGCCGGAGCCTGTGGTTGCCCGCCGTGCTGCTGGCTGTGGCGCTGGGGTTCGCCGGGCTGGCCTTCCTGTTCCCCACGGCCGCCGACCGTCTGCTCGTGATCGGGCGCCCGCTCGAGGACCGGGCCGTGCCCGCGATCCGACGCGTCGGTGGTTGGGTCGACCGGCTCGCAGCCGTCGTCGCCGGTGCCGTGCGCGTCGTCGTGATGGTGCCGGCCGTGGTGACGGTGACCGTGCTGTGGCTGGTCCATCGACTCGTCGGGTACGACCCGCTGCGCTCACCATCGGGGGTCGGCACCCGGTGGGTCGAACGGGCGGGAACCGACCGCCACCCCGAGCGGCAGCTCGCAGCGGTGCGGGTGGTCGACCACCGCAGCCTCCGAGAGCGGCTCTCTGGCGCGGCGGTCCCCGTGGTCGTCGGAGTGCTCGCCCTCGCCGGGGTGCTCGTCGCGCGGTCGGACCGGCAGGTCGAGGTCGCAGCGCCGCCCATCGGGTCGGCGGAGCTGTCGTCCGGTCAGGATCCACCGGATGTCCCGTGCGAGCCGGTCCAGCCGGACCCGGTGCTCGCTCAGCAGGAGGACCACGAGCTGCTGTTGTGCGAACAGTCCCGGGCGTTCGCCAGCGGTGAGTACCGTCCGCCCACCGGCTACCGCATGTCGGACTTCGCAGGCTCCACGCTGAACGTCGCCGACGGGGTTCGCCGGACGTGGAGCCCGCCGCCCTGCGGGTGCGAACGCATCCGGCTGTGGTGGTTCGGTGGCTCGGCGGCGTGGGGAGAGGGCCAGCGGGACGACCACACGATCCCGTCCCTGCTCGCGCAGCGGGCATGGCAGGACGGGATCGCACTCGACATCGAGAACCGGGCGATGCCGACCTGGACGTTCGGTCAGGAGGTGCACGCGTTCGCTGATCAGCTCTCGGCCGGAGGTCGACCGGATCTGGCCGTGTTCTACACGGGCGGGAACGACCTGGTGTTCCAGGGACTCCGGATGCTCCGGGGGCGGCCCGAGGACAGCTCCGACATCGTGCTGCAGGAGCGGTACTACTCGGACCTGCTCCGCAACGGGATTCCCGTCCGACCGGCGGAGACCGAGTGGAGTCCCGACCCTGCGACCTTCGAGCAGGTGCTCACGTCCGAGGCGGCTCGATCGCTCGCTCCGGCGGTGACGGCCCGTCTGGAGCGGAATCTGGCGTTGGCGGGGATCCTCGGGTCCGGAGCCGACGTGCCGGTCTCGATGATCTTCCAGCCGCTGCTCGCCGGATCCGGTCCTGCCGCTGGTCCGGAGGGCGCGGTCGACCCCGGGTTGCTGGAATCCTTCACCGAGCTCGTCGGGCAGGTCGCCGCCGACCTGCCACCGGGTGCCACCGACCTGAGCGGGATCTACCGTGACGTCGACGAACCGGTCTTCTTCGACCTCTTCCACACGGGGGAGCGGGGCGCCGCGATCGCCGCCGAGCGGATCTACGAGCTCCTCCGTCCCTCGCTGCTCGGACAACAGGGTCCCGGACAACAGGGTCTCGGACAACAGGATGCAGATGGCGGTTGAGTCCGAGCACACGACTCCGGTGGACCACCTGGGTGGAGGGTCGGCCGACGGAGTGCCCCGCAGCGCCACGGCCCAATGGGTACGAGTGGGCCTGGTGGGGTTCGTCGTGGCGTTGTTCTGGTCGCCGGTCGTCGATCGACTCGTGACCGACTGGGGGTCGCGCGTCCTCGGGATCAACGACTACCCGTTGCACCTGGAGTTGGCCCAGGTGTTCAGCATCTCGCCGTACGTCAACAACTCCCCCCACTTCCTGTTCCACCTCGTCACGGCTGCGTGGTCGGTCGTGCTCCCCGACACCACGGCAGCGGTGGTCACGATCGTCGTGTTCATCTGGGCGACGTTCCTCGCGGTCGTGGTGCTGATGTCGCAGCGGGACGTCCGGGGGGAGACGCTCGGGGTGGCCGTCTCGACGGGGCTCGCGGTCTGGTACTTCCTGGCCGAGACCCCGGCGCTGTTCGCCCTGTGGTCCGGTGCCGTGCCGCCGACCAGCCCCATCTACACCCTGCACTGGTGGGGCAACCCGACGTGGCTCGCGGCGTTCCCGTTCGTTGTGATCACGATTCCGCTGGTCGAACGCGCGCTGACCGAGCCGCAGCGCGGCCGTTGGTCCCGTTGGGAGCTGGCCCTCGCCGCGGTCACGATGGTGGGAGCCGTCGCCAAGCCGGCCCTCGCCATCCCGCTGGTCGTGGGCATGCCGCTCTACGTGTTCGTCGTCCGTCGCCTCCCGGTGGCCCGGGCGTGGCGGCTGCTCGCAGCAACCACGGTGCCCGCAGCGGTCGTCGTGGCGTGGCAGACGTGGTTCCTGAGCACCTCGTCGGCGAGCCGGTTCGGAACGGGCGTCCGGCTCCAGTTCATCGTGGACGCACCATTCGGATGGTCGAACGTCGGGCTCGTGTGGGCACTGCCCCTGCTCGTGCCGTTGACTGCGATGGTGATCGCTGGGCGGGACTACTGGCGCGAACCGGTCGTGCAGCTGGTGCTGACCCTGCTGGCGGTCGCCGTGCCGATCATGTTGTTCGTCACCGAGCAGGGTTCCCGGACGAGTGACGGCAACCTCGCAGTGCCGACGCAGGCGTGCGTCGCTCTGTGGGTCCTCGTGTCGGTGCGGGTCGCGGCGCAGCACATCGCGCGCTCGTGGCGGGCCGGGGGTCCGGCCGCCCTGGGTCCGGCCGAGTGGATCGGGCTGGTCGTCGCACTGTCGTTCAGTGCGGGAGGCGTGCTCGCCTACCTCCACGCACTCGGTGCCGTCGACGTGCCGGTGGACTGGGTGCTCGCCATATCGGGAGGGTCGGCATCGTGATCCGGGGAGTCCGACGGTGGTGGCGGGGAGCGGCTGCGGCAGCAGTGGTGTCCGTCGCCGCCGCGTGCTCCGGACCGAGCACCCCACCGCGGGCGGCGGAGCCGCCTCGTGCCGAGACCGTGTCGACGGGAGCTGGGCCGGCGGTCTCGGCGACCAAGCTGGCGCAGCTCCCCACGATCCTCACCGGCCTGACCGCGGTGCCACCCGGGGACGATCTCCTCGTGGCGGATCGCCGGGGGCTCATCTGGCGGCTCGTCCGTTCGGAGCAGGACGGATTCGTGGTCCCGGTGCTCGAGCCCGAGCCCGTGCTCGACCTCTCCGCCCAGGTGTCGACCCTCGGTGAACGAGGGATGTTCAGTGTCCGGGCGACGCCGGACGGTCGCAGTGTGATCGTCAACTACACGGCTCTCGACGGCTCCATCACGGTCGAGCAGTTCCCGTACGTCCCCGGGGCACCGATCGACCCGTCACAGGGCAGGAAGCTGGTCGTGCTGCCCCACCCCTACGCGTGGCACCACGGTGGGGATCTGGCATTCGGGGCAGAGGGTGACCTCTACGTCGGCATCGGGGACATGGAGTTCCGTCAGCTGGGCATCCCGGGTCCCCAGGACCCCGACCTCCTGCTCGGTGGGATCCTCCGGATTCCCGCTGCGGTCATCGCGGGTGAATCACCGGGGTGGCAGCCCTCGAGCTCCGACATGGTGGCCCGGGGCCTGAGGAACCCGTGGAGGATCAGCGTGGACGGCTCGACGGGCGATCTGTGGATCGGCGAGGTGGGGCTCGACACCACCGAGGAGATCGACCGGATTCCTGCTGCGGAACTGGGTGCGACCGTTGCCAACTTCGGCTGGCCGTACTTCGAGGGCTCCAGTCCGCACGAGGGCGTCCCCCCGCCCGGGGCGGAGTTCCTCGATCCCGTCTGGGAGTGGCAGCACGGCGACCAGTACTGCGGTGCCGTCGGAGGGTTCGTCTACCGGGGGTCGAGCATCCCCGACCTGCAGGGGCGGTACGTGTTCGGTGATCTCTGCTCTCCCGAGGTCCGGTGGCTCGAGCCCGAGGCGGACGGCCCTGCGGTCGAGCAGGGGTTGCTCACCACGCTGCCCGAGACGGTCGTCTCGTTCGGTCAGGATGCTGCCGGCGAGCTCTACGCCCTCGGCTCCTCGGGCGGGCTCTACCGGTTGGATCCCGCCGGTTGGCGGCCCGGTGATGCCGAGCAGGTTCCGGTGGTGGCCGGTCCGGCCACCACGACCGTGCCCCGCTACCGTGAGGAGTGCGACGGGATCGTGGCAGCGGTCCTCCCGCTGTCGGAGATCTCGTCGATCCCGCCCGACGAACTCCCCTCGACGCTGGCGCAGACCAACGAGCAGCTGGCTCGTCTGGTCCCGCTCCTTCCCGACTACCTGCTGTCCGACGGCGTCGTGGTCCGGGACGCGCTCCTGGCGCTGGAGGCGAGCGTCGGTGCCGTCGAGGGCGATGTGACCGCCCCGCAGATCCAGTCGTTCCGTGATGCGATGATGTCGGGGAGCGGCCCGTTCGCGGGCTTCCCGGAGTCGATGGCCCGTATCGTGGACGCGGAGTGTGGATGATCTGGAACATCCGGTGATCCGGAACGTGCGGTGAGCGGACCCACGGTCGAGATCGTCACTCCGGCCCACAACGAGGCGGAGTACCTGGAGCGGTGCGTCGAGCGACTGAGTGAGCTGGCGGCGTCGATGCCCTCGCAGGTCCGGATCACCGTGGTCGACAGCGGGAGCACGGACGACACCTGGCAGGTCGCACAGACGCTGGCCGAGCGCTACGGGATCACCGCGATCCGGGTGGACCTCCCGGGTCGCGGTCGGGCCATCCGGGCCGCCTGGTCCGCGAGCGACGCCGACGTGCTCGCCTACACCGACGTCGACCTGTCGGGAGACGTCACGGCGCTGCCGATGATGGTCGACCTGGTCGGCTCCGGAGCGGCCGACGTGGTGATCGGTTCACGGCTCCTCGAGGGGGCCCGGGTTCGTCGACGGTGGTCCCGCTCGGTGATGTCCCACACCTACTCCCAGATCGTGCAGTGGCTCGCGGCGCCCCCCGTGCTGGATCTCCAGTGCGGCCTGAAGGTGATCGACGCCCGGGTCGCCCGAGAGGTCCTCCACCACGTCGACAACGAGGACTGGTTCTTCGACACCGAGTTGCTGCTGGCTGCGTGGCAGTCAGGCCACCGTCTCGTGGAGGTGCCACTCGAGTGGTCGGAGCGGGTCCGAACCACGGTCCGCTACCCCAGCACGATCGTGGAGGACCTGTCGGGCCTGATCAGGTTGGAGGTGCAGCAGGTCGGTCGTCGGCTCACCGGCGGATCACGGAACCTGCGGGTCGATCCGGCGCCCCTGGGACGCGTCGCGGCACACGAGGCGGTCCAGACCGTGGCGGTGGCGCTCATCTGTCTGCCCGGTGGGGTCGGGTCCGGTGCGGCCCGGTCCGGCCCGCTGCGGGCAGTGGTCGGAGGTGTCGCGGTCGCTGCGGCGCTGCGTTCGCTGACCGCGCCGGGTCGACGGGGAGCGGTGCCGCTCGGCGACCTGGTCCAGCTCCTGGCCGCACTCGGGTGGGCGTCGCTGGTCCGTCGGGTCCGCTGGCTCCCGGTGCTGCTCCGGTTCGCCACCGGGTCGGCTCGGGTGGCGTCGTCGGCGGTCTGGTCCGTCCCGGAACCGACCGGCCGCCTGTCGCCGCCACACCCCGTCGGGCGTCGGGTGTCCACTCGCCGAGCCTGAGTCCCGGCTCCCGCCGCGCACGGGTTGTGTTTCTGCGGTGCGTCGCCCACCATGGTGGGGTCGCCTCTGGCTGGGGCGCACGGGGGACGCGGCCGTGAGTGGCTGCAGGAACGAGCAGGAGGGACGGGTGGGCGTGGTCGACGTGTCCGTCGTGATCCCGGCGTACAACGAGGAGCTCCGCATCCCGGCCACCCTCGCCGCCCTCACGGACCGCCTGCCGCAGCGGCTGGGATCGTTCGAGGTTCTCGTGGTCGACGACGGATCGGACGACGCAACCGTCGAGGTTGTTTCCGGCCACCCCGACGCCCGCGTTCGGGTCCTCACCCAGGAGCAGAACCTCGGCAAGGGTGCGGCGCTGCGGGCGGGCATCGGCGCCGCACGCGGCGACGTGGTGGTGCTCCTCGACGCCGACCTCCCGGTGGACGTGAACCAGATCGCCGACCTCGTCGACGCCGCGGCCGGCGCCGACCTGGTGGTCGGCAGCCGTCGCCTGCCGGGGTCGTCCGTCGATCCGCCGCAGCCACTGGTCCGTCGTGTCGGGGGTGGAGTCTTCATCCGGTTGGTGCGTGTCATGGGCTACGGCGTGACCTCCGACCCCCAGTGCGGCGTGAAGGTGCTCCGGGCCGCAACGGTGGCTCCGATCGCCGTCTCCACCTCGACCGACGGGTTCGCATTCGACGCCGAGCTGATCGACCGGTGCCGCCGCAACCGGTTGCAGGTACTGGACCGCCCGGTCGCCTGGCGGCACGTGGAGGGGTCGACCCTCCGTCCGTTCCGTGATGTCCTCCGGACGCTCGGTGAGCTGTGGCGGCTCCGTTCGGACCGTCCGGTGGCCGTCGCGCCCGCACCACGTCCCGTTCCTTGACAGGTCGGGTGAGGGGTTCCACGCTGGTGGGGTGCGGGTGCTCTTCTGGTACCGGGGGATCGAGAGTCTTGGGCTCGGGTACCTCATGTCGATGCTCACCCACCACGGGCACGAGATCGACCTGATCTTCGAGCCGGGCCTCGACGACAACACCGTCTTCAACTTCCCGGCGCTGGCCCGATTGAACCGCCACGACGCGCTGGTGGAGCGTGCGAAGGGGTTCAACCCGGACCTCGTCTGCATCGGCGCACCGACCAACCTGTGGTCGCACGCCGCTCGCATGGGTGAGCGTCTCAAGCGGGAGCTGGGCGTCCCGATCGTCGTCGGGGGCCACCACGCACAGGCCCTTCCCGAGTACGTCATGGACCACTGGTGGGTCGACGTGGTCTGCACCGGCGAGGGAGAGCTCGCGCTGCTCGAGCTCGTGGAGCGCATGGAGCGCGGCCAGGACTGCTCGGACGTGGCGACCATGTGGGTCAAGGGCGCTGACGGCACCGTGTACCGCAACGAGATCGGCCTGCTGGAGAACGACCTGGATCGACTCCCGTTCCCCGAGAAGCAGCTCTGGTGGGAGTGGGGGGCGTTCCGCGACAACCTCGAGGTGTTCACGGGCCGCGGCTGTCCGTTCAAGTGCACCTTCTGCAACATCCACTACCAGCGCGAGATCTTCGAGGACAAGGGCGACTTCCTGCGCAAGCGTTCCGTCGAGAACGTGATGCAGGAACTCGAGCAGAACCTGGCCCGCTACGACGTGAGCCACATCTCGCTGCACGACGACAACTTCACGACCAACGTGCTGTGGGTCGAGGAGTTCTGCGAGGTGTACCGGGAGCGCATCAACCTGCCGTGGTACTGCTTCGGCTACCCGACCACCATCAAGCCCCGGCTCATGAAGGCCATGGCGTCGGCCAACTGCTCCATGATCTTCATGGGCATCGACTCCGGCGACGAGGAGGTTCGGCGGCAGCTCTACGAGCGGCCGATGGTCGACGAGCTCATCTACGAGAAGGCGGCGCTCATCCACGAGCACGGCATCCGGTCGTTCATGTCGACGATCTACGGCAGTCCGGGCGAGACGCCGGCGCAGATGTGGAAGACCCTCGAGATGGTCGACCGCACGAGGCCCTCGCAGTGCTCGGGCAATGTCTTCTACCCGCTGCCCAAGACCAAGCTCTACGACGTCGCCGTCGAGCTCGGCCAGCTCACCCCGGAGGGTGAAGACAAGGTCCGTGCGGGTGAGAGCAGCTTCCACCAGGACTCGATCCTGGAGCATCCGCACGCCGACCTGGCCGAGATGCTCGCCAAGGTGACGCCCGTCTACGTCAAGGCGCCGACCTGGGCGAAGCCGCTGCTGCGCACCATGGTGGAACGGCGCATGAAGCGCACCGCACAGGCGCTGTACGCGGTGCTGATCCCGGTGACCTTCTCGACGATCGGCAAGGAGGCCGTGCGGATCACCCTCGCCTCGGTCCGGGCGGTGTTGCGTCAGGGGCGCGGTCGCCGTCGGATCCAGCGTGGTTCACCCACCCCTCGGCGCCCGACCACGCGCATGGTGGTCGACCCGGCCCGTCCCCGG
>CAINRS010000071.1 GCA_903852755.1 uncultured Actinomycetes bacterium
ACCTCGGCCGGCGAGGTTCCGGTGACGCAGGTCGGCAGCACGCAGGTCGACGCCCACGTCGTCGTGGGCGTCCGGCCCGAGCACGTCCACGTGTCGCCCACGCCCGCCGACCTCGCCGGCACGGTCGACAACGTCGAGCTCCTCGGCCACGAACGGCACGTCATCGTGCGGGCCGGCGACGCCCGACTCGTGGTGCGGGACCCGAGCGACGGGCCGACCGTCACCAACGGGAGCCCCGTCCACCTGCGCGTCGAGCCCGACCGGGTCCACCTCTTCGACCCGGCCTCCACGTGGCGGACGAACTGAGGCGACGGTGACGGACCTGCCCACCGCCGAGGTCGCCGGCGAGGACCTGGCGGGTGCCGGGTCGGGTTCCCGGCGGCCCCGCCGCCAACGGGGCCGCGACACCCTCATGGCGCTGGCGTTCCTGGCACCGGCGATCATCGTCTTCGCGGTGTTCTCCTACTACCCGCTCTACCGGTTGTTCTGGTACGCCACGCACCGCCAACCCCGGTTCCGCAACAAGGAGGCCACCTGGGTCGGCTTCGGACAGCTCTGGGACACCCTCACGAGCAGCGACTTCACCTCGGGGTTGGTGCACTCCTTCCAGTTCATGCTCTACACCGTCCCGCTCGGCCTGGTGCTCGGGGTCCTGCTCGCCGTCGCGGCGCACCGGCGGCTGGCCGGGGTGAAGATCTTCCAGACGATCTTCTCCTCGACGGTGGCGACCTCGGTCGCAGTGGCCTCGGTCGTGTTCTTCACGCTGGTGAACCCCGAGGTCGGCTACTTCAAGGACGTCAGCTGGCTGAGCCTGAACAACCCCCGCTCTGCGATGTTCGCCGTCGCGCTCACCACCGTGTGGCAGAACCTCGGCCTCACCTTCATCATCGTCCTCGCCGCGCTCCAGGCGGTGCCCGACGAGCTCAACGAGGCCGCAACCCTGGACGGCTTCAGCGCACCGCAGCGGTTCTTCAAGGTCACGGTGCCGCTCATCTCACCGGCGCTGCTGTTCCTGGCCGTGGTCCTGGTCGTCAGCGCACTGCAGGCCTACGCGCAGATCGAGTTCCTCACCGGCGGCGGGCCGGGCGACTCGACCGAGACCCTGCTCTACAAGATCGCCGACCCCAAGGGGGTCCGCGGCCTGGACGTCAGGTCCGGACTGTCCATCGGCCTGTTCGTCCTCACCGCGATCGTGGCGTTCGTGCAGTACAGCCTCCTGAGCAAGCGGGTGCACTATGGAGAGTGAGCCACAGCCGAGCGGGACGGTGCCGAGCGGGACGGTGCCGAGCGGAACGGTCTCGAGCGGACCCGAGCACGGCGGTCCGGCACCGACGACCCGACGGAGGATCCGACCGGCCGACATCGGCTGGTACGTCGTGCTGTCGCTGCTGTCGCTGATCGTCCTGTTCCCCATCTACATGCTGGTCCTCCGGGCGCTGTCGAACCCGCTCGCCTACGTCGCCCAGGGTCAGCCGCTCCGGCCGGTCGACACCGAGTGGGACGTGTTCATCAAGGCGTTCACCGAGGCCAACCTGGGCCGGGCCATGACGCTCTCACTGCTGGTCACGGTCATCATCGTCGGCATCCAGCTGCTCACCTCGGTGCTGGCGGCCTACGCGTTCGCCTTCCTCGACTTCCCGGGCAAGTCCGTGGCGTTCATCGTGGTGATCGGCACGTTGCTCCTGCCGATCGAGGTGACGCTCATCGGCAACCTCGAGACCATCCGCGGCTTCGGATGGCTGAACAGCCTCGAGGGCCTCACCGTGCCGTTCCTCGCCACTGCGTTCGGGATCTTCCTGATCCGCCAGGGCTTCGCCGCGGTGCCACGCGACCTGCTCGACGCCAGCCAGCTCGACGGGTACGGCCACACCCGGTTCCTGTTCAAGGTGGCGATCCCCGTCACCAAGCCCATCATCGGCAGCTTCGTGGTCATCGCCTTCCTGGGAGCGTGGAACCAGTACGTGTGGCCCCGGTTCGCCACCGACCAGAGCAGCTGGCAGACCGTCCAGGTCGCCCTGCGCAGCATCGGATCCGACCGCGTCGACCGTCTCAACATCGGGTTCGCCGCAGCGATCCTGGCGGCGCTCCCGCTGCTCGCACTGTTGATCTTCTTCCAACGCCAGATGATCCGCGGGCTCACCGCCGGCGCGGTCAAGGGCTGAGACCTCCACACCCCCGAACCACAGGAGCGTGACCATGACCACCCAACGAACCACCCACCGACCCCGCCGCCTGCGCTGGCTGGCCGGTGTCGTCGGGGTCCTGGCGCTCGTCGCCGCCGCCTGCGGTGGCGGTGGCGGCGAGGAGACGGGTGGAGGCACGACGCCCGAGGAGTCCACGGCCGCCGACCCGTCGCTGTGCCCGGTGGCTGCGCTCGACACGGCGACCGGACCGGTGCAGGTCACGGTGTGGCACGCCTACGCCGGCCTGACCAAGATCACCCTCGAGGAGCTCGCCGCGGCGTACAACGCGTCGCAGAGCAAGGTGCAGGTGGTCGTCGAGGCCCAGGGCAGCTACGAGGAGCTGCTCAAGAAGTACGAGGACCGACTCGCCGACCCGGCGGCGCTCCCCGACATCGTCCTCACCGAGGACACCACCACGCAGTTCATGATCGACTCCGGCACCGTGGTCCCGGCGTCGTCCTGCATCGCTGCGGACCCCGACGCCCAGGCCACATACGACGGCATCCTGCCGGCGGTGACCGCTGCGTACACGGTCGACGGCACACTGTGGCCCGCGGCGTTCAGCGTCTCGACCCCGGTCCTGTACGTCAACGAGACCATCCTCACCGCAGCAGGTGTCGACACCAACCAGCTGCCGGGGACCCTCGACGAGCTGCGCACGACCGCCGAGCAGATCAAGGCGGCCAACATCCCCGGTCTGCAGGCGCCACTCGTCATGAAGATCGACTCGTGGTACCTCGAGCACTGGCTCACCGGCGACGACAAGCCGGTGGTCGACAACGACAACGGCCGGTCCGGCCTCGCCACCAGGTCCGAGCTGCTGCAGCCGACCACGACCCAGCTCATGGAGTGGCTCCAGAAGATGGTCGCGGACGGCCTGCTCAAGGCGATCCCGAGCACCTCGAGCGGCGTCGACGAGTACCTGGCGATCAACAACAAGACCTCGGCCATGCTGATCCAGACGTCGACGGCCATCTCGACCGTCGCGGCGCTGCTGTCGGGCCAGGTCGACGAGTCCCAGCTCTCCGGTGAGGGCGTCAACGCGGATGTCGACCAGGGGCTCAAGATCGGCTTCGGTCCGTCGCCGGGCCTGACGGGTGCGGGCAAGGGCCAGATCGGTGGCTCCGGCTGGTACCTGGTCGCCGGCCCGGACGACGCGGCCGTCGCCGGTGGTTGGGACTTCCTGCAGTACTTCCTGCAGACGCCCAACCAGGTGGCCTGGACGCTGCGCGGGTCCTACCTGCCGATCCTGAAGTCCGCAGCCGACGATCCCGCGCTCCAACAGGAGTTCACCACGACCCTCGCCGGCCAGGGGCTCGACGTCGCCTACCAGAGCCTGCAGTCGCTCGACCCGGAGTTCCCGGGCCCGGTGATCGGCCCGTACAACACGTTCCGCACCGAGCTGCGCACGGCGATGGACAACGTGCTGCTGTCGAACGCCCCCATCCAGCCGGCGCTCGACAACGCCAACTCCAGGTTCCAGGCGGCACTCGACGCCTACGCCGCCGACGTCGGCGGCTGATCCGGACCCCCCGGCCCGTCGGCTCCGCTCAGCAGAGGTGGAGTCGGCGGGCCAGGTCGGACCGGAACCGGCCGTCCGGGTCGAGTTCGTCCCGCACCCGACGCCAGGTGGCGAGCTGCGGGTACATGAGGGGCACCAGCTCGGGCCGGACACGGCTGTCCTTGGCCAGGTAGACCGCGCCCCCCGCCTCGACGACCTCCTCGTCGAGTTCGTCGAGGAGCCGGTCGAGGCCGCTCACCACCGGGATGTCGAGCGCCAGCGTCCACCCCTGACGAGGGAACGACAGGTAGTGGTCGTTCGCCGGGCCGAAGCGCTTGAGCACGGCGAGGAACGACGAGACCCCCGACCCGGAGAGCCGCTCCACGGCCGAGCGGACCACCTCGCCCGCCTCGTCCGGCACCACGAACTGCCACTGCAGGAATCCCCGGGGCCCGTAGATCCGGTTCCACTCGGCGATCATGTCGAGCGGATGGAAGAACTGCTCGATGGTCTGCAACTCGTCCCGGCGGCACGCCGGCGCCTTGCGGTACCAGAGCTCGTTGAACGCCCGGACAGTCAACCGGTTGAGCAGCCCGGACGGGAACAGGTCGGGCGGTGACGGCAGCTGCTTGGGGGTGTAGCGGAACGGGTCGGTCACACCGGCCGCAGCGACCTCGTCACCCGTGGCGAAACGTCCTCGCTGCAGGATCGACCGACCCATGCTGCGTCCCGTGGCGATCAGGTCGATCCAGGCGACCGAGTACTCGTAGTCGGCGTCGCCCTCGACCATGAGCTGCATGACCTCGTCCAGGTCGGCGGTGCGGTCGGTGTCGACGGTGATGAGGCTCGAGCCGATCGGTGTCATGCGCACCGTGGCGTCGAGGATCACCCCGGTGAGCCCCATGCCACCGGCCGTCGCCCGGAAGACCTCGGGGTCGGCTTCCGGGGTGACCTCACGAACCTGACCACGGCCGTCGACCAGACCCAGCCGCTCCACGTGCTGGGCGAACGTGCCCTTGACGTGGTGGTTCTTGCCGTGGATGTCGGCGGCGATCGCCCCGCCCACGGTCACCATGCGGGTCCCCGGCGTCACCGGGACGAACCACCCGAGTGGCACCAGCCAGCGCATCAGGTCGTCCAGGCTCGTGCCGGCAGCGACCCGGACCCGGCCGTGCTCCCAGTCCAGGTCGATCAGTCCGGACAGGCTGGGGCCGTCCACGACCGTCCCCCCGGCGTTCTGGGCACAGTCCCCGTAACCACGGCCCAGGCCCCGGGCCACGACGCCGCGCGCGCCCGTGGCGGCGGCCACCACCTCGGCAGCGGCCTCGGGGGTGTGGGGCCGGACGAGCGTCGCGTGCGTCGGCGCCGTGCGCCCCCACCCGGCGAGCATCTCCTCGCTCGTGTCGAGATCGAGCGGGTCGCTCACGCGTAGACCGCCAGCGCCAGACAGACCACGAGCAGCACACCCATGAGCTGCATCTGCCGGTCCGAACCGAAGACCTCCTCGGGGGCCGATCCCTGCCCCTGGTCCACGAGCAGCGCGTACCGCAGGATCGCGATCACGAACGGGATGATCGACAGCTGGACCCACGGGGTCGCGTACCGATCGGTCCCGCCGCTCTCGACCGCCCACTGGCAGTAGGAGATCATCACCGCGGCCGCCGCCACCGACCGGACGAAGCCCAGGTAGTCGGTGCTGTAGGCACCCAGGGTCGGCCGCAGCGACGCCGCCTCCTCCCCCAGCTCCTTCTTCTCAGCGAAGCGCTTGGCACCGGCGATGAACAGCGAGCCGAACAACGAGACGAGCAGGAACCACTCGGACACCTCGACACCGGCGGCGTAGGCACCACCGAGCAGGCGCAGGATGAACCCGGCCGACAGGATCACCAGGTCGAGGACCGGCACCTGCTTGAGGAACATCGAGTAGGCCGTGGTGAGCACGGCGTAGCCGGCGACGACCCCGGCGAGCGTCGGGTTGGTCCACACCGCCAGGGCGACGCCACCGAGGAAGAGCACCACCGCTGCCGCGACGGCCACGGGGATCGGGACGGCACCACTCGCAATCGGTCGGTTCCGCTTGGTCGGGTGGCGGCGGTCCGACTCGATGTCGAGCGTGTCGTTCAGCAGGTACGTGGCCGACGAGACAGCGCAGAACGCCACGAACGCCTGCAAGGTGAGGCGCAGCGAGTACGCATCGGTGAGCACCCCGGCCGCCGCCGGGGCGACGAACACCAGCACGTTCTTGGCCCACTGCTTCGGACGGCACGCCCGGACGAGCGAGGGGACCAGCGCGGCGCGGGCGTCACCCGGTCCCGGTGCAGCTCGGGTTGCTGGTTCGGTCACGGTCGTCCAGTCAGGGGTGTCCGGCAACGAGGGTGGCGTCCGGCTGGGACCGAACGGGGACACTGTACCGGCGGCGGACCCCGATCACGGCGAGGCGAGGCGGCCGATGAGCGCCGACTGGAGCCCGTCCGGCGGCGGCCCGAGCTCCGAGAACCACGGCGGTCCGGCGCTGACCCAGGCGAACGACTCGGCGAAGTCCCCGGCCCCCGATGCGAAGTCGGTCTCCCCGCTGCGGCCCGGGAACCACGGTGCTGCGGCCGGGATGCGGCGGGCCGACCGCCACGCTGCGCGCTCACCGTCGTCGAGGTGCGTGACGTCGACGGCGTGGCCGAGTTCGTGGGCGACGACGTGCGCCAGCGCCTCGGGCGAGTCGGAGTCCCGGACGAAGACCTCGATCACCCGGCTGTCCGGGTAGGTGTAGCCCCGGACGCCGGAGCGGCCGGGCAGGAACCGCACCTGCCAACCGGGCAGGTTGCGCTGCCAGTCGTAGCGGACCCGACCGAGCGCCCGGGCCGCCGTGGAGCGCAGCCCGTCATCACCGAGGCGCTCCACCGCGCGGGCCGAGGCCTCCGGCGGCGGCGGTGCGGTCGTCGGAACGGCGGCCCCTCGGACGCCCGCGCCCGGGAGCGTGACCGATCCGGGGTCGGCCACGGCGGGGGTCACGAAGACCTCGGGCGCAGGCACGGTCGGCTGCGGGACCGTGGGCACGGCACCTCCGGGCAGCGTGATCTCGGCCATGACCTGCGGACCCGGATCGATCGGCCCGGGAACCAGACCGTCAGGACTGTCGTCGAGCCCGCCGGGACCGAGCGCACCCCACGGCGCGAGGTCCTCGGATCCCTCGCTCCCGGACCCGGAGGCGACGGAGGACGGCTCACCACAGCCGGCCACGACCAGCACCGACAGCACCGACAGCGCCGTCAACGCCGCCACGACGCGGGGCACCACGCCGGGCACGGACCGTCGGGGCACGGCTCAGCCCCCGACCAGCGCGACGACGGCTGCGAGCACCTCGTCGGCGGGGTCGTCGGCGGCCACCACGACCAGTCGACCGTGGGCGGCGCGGTACAGGCGGTCGTTGACCGCCCGGCCGACGCCACCGGGCGGCAGCAACTCGGCGAGGATCGGGCCCCCACCCTGCTCGTCGAGCGACCGCAGCCGTCGGTAGAGCGCCGACGCCGCGGCGGACGGATCCCCGGGCAGGTCGAGCGAGGAGAGGCCCAGACCGCTGGACCGGGCGTGCGCCACCACCCGGTCAGCCGTCCCCGCTCCAGCGTCGAGCACGACGAGCGGCCGGGACGGTGCGTAGTGCGCCAGGTACCCGCCCGGGGCGACGTGCGGTCCCGCTCCACCGAGTCGCTGGCGGACCTCGACGGCGCCGAGCCAGCGCTCGATGTCCTCGACGCCGACACCCCCGGGGCGCAGCACCACCGGCACGGGGCCCGTCACGTCGACCACGGTCGACTCGACCCCCAGCCGGCACGGACCGCCGTCGACCACCAGGTCCGGGCGGTCGGTGACGTCGTCCCCGCCGAACTCGGCCACCACGTGCGCGGCGGTCGTCGGGCTGATCCGGCCGAACCGGTTGGCCGACGGTGCCGCCACCGGTGCGGTGACCGCCGTGAGCAGGGTGCGGGTGGCCACGGGCGCCGGGACCCGGACGCCGACCGTCGATCCACCGGCGCAGACGAGGTCGTCCAGACCGGGGGGTCGCGCCACCACCACCGTGAGCGGACCGGGCCAGCAGCGTTCTGCGAGCACCTGTGCCGCGTCCGGCCAGTCACCGGCGAACGAACGGGCCGCGTCGACGTCGGCGACGTGCACGATGAGCGGGTCCGCCGTCGGACGGCCCTTCGCCTCGAACACCCGGCGCAGCGCCGCGGGACGTTCGATGGACGCACCGAGTCCGTAGACGGTCTCGGTCGGGAACGCCACCAACCCCCCGGCCCGCAGCAGCGCCGCCGCCCGTTCCAGACCCGCCGGGTCGTCGTCGACCACCTCGGGTCCGACGGCGACCTCCTCAGCCACGCCTGGCCTGGTGGGAGTCGGGGTCGACCACCATCGACGAGACGTCGACGAGCTCGAGGTCGTCGGCGCCCAGGCTCGCGAGTCCCCGCAGGTCCTCGTCGTTCCAGCGGAGGTCGGGCTCACCGGTGATCGTGATGCCGGGCCCGGTGTCGACGAGGATCGCGCCGTACTCCTGCAACGCCCGGGCGACGACGCGGGCCTGCGGCCCGAGGGTCGAGGTGTCGACGTCGCTCCGCAGACGGAACCACGAGCCCATCGGTGGAGCATCCGGATTGGTGGACCGACCATCCGTCCGCAGCGCCGGCCAGACCGGGTCACCGGCACCGATGTCGGACATGGTGACGCCGAGTGCGTGGTGGATCCGGCCGCTCGACACCTCGTCGTAGCGCACCAGTCCGGCGAGCATCGACACGCCGGCGGCGTTGGCGGACCCCACGGGGTGGCCGGTGCTGCGCAGGTCGAAGCTCACGACCGCGTCTGCGTACCACTTGCCGAACGGACGGGCCGTGTCGTTCTCCCCGGGCGGCTGCACGTTGAGCAGCTCCCGGGTGCGGCACGTGCTGGTGTCGACGATCAGCAGGTGCTTGTCCCACTGTCGGCCCGGCCACCCCTCGAACCGGGGGACCGCCGGCATGGGAACGTCCTCACCGTCGGAGAAGTACAGGTAGCGGGCCGAGACCATGAAGTCGGTCGGCGTCGAGCTCGCCGGGTCCACGACGTTGATCGGGTACCCGCGCCGGGTGCCGTCGAACACCGTGCTCGAGAAGCCGTGCCGCAGGTCGCGCTCCCGTCCGATCGCCGCGACCGTCCGCTCGCTCGAGGGGTGGACCGGCAGTCCCGCCACCGGGGTGTTGAACGCGTGGTCCGGAGGGAACATCGGACACGGACCGACGCCGAGCCGCTGACCGGGCGCGTCCACCGGGACGGTCGTGTCCGGGACGATCTCCCGGACGCCCGTAGCGCCCGGGACGAAGGTGGGCACCGGCAGCTGCGTCGAACTCGTCGGCCCCGTCGAGCCGAGCTCGGTGGTGCCCTGCGACGCACAGGCCGTCGCGATGAGGAGCGACGCGGCGACGAGGAGCGACGCGGCGACGAACGCCAGCGAGCCCACCAGCAACCCCGAGGAGGAACCGGACGCCCGCCGGCGTCCCGACACCAGCCGCCGTCCGTACTGTCGCGACCGCCCGACGACCACGGCCGAATGGTACCGGCGACGCCCCGTCCGCCCGGATCGGCGGGGTGGGCCTCAGCGGTCGCGGCGACGGAGCAGGTGGACCACCACCCCCACCACCAGGAGCCCGGCACCGGCGGTGACGCTGCCGACGGGCAGCGAGCAGGCCACCACGACGCACCCCACGAGTCCGGCCGCCGGGACCCACCGGGGCCAGCGCAGGTCCGCTGCATCGAGTCGCAGGGCCGAGGCGTTGGCGATCGCGTAGTACGCCAGGACGGCGAAGCTGCTCGCCCCGATCGCACCGCGCAGGTCGACGAGCAGCACCACGACGGCGACGACCACCGTGAGCGCCACCTCGGCACGGGCCGGGACCGACCGCGATGAGACCCTGGCGAACCACCGGGGCAGGTCCCCCCGGTCGGCCATGGCGAAGGAGGTGCGGCTCACACCCACCAGCAGCGACAGCAGCACCCCGAGCGAGGCCACCGCTGACCCCACGACCACCACCGGTGCCAGTCCCGGCAGTCCGTGACGGACCACCTCCGTGAGCGGCGACCCGGACGCGGCGAGGACCTCGGGACCCACCGACGCGAGCGCCACCACCACCACGACGGCGTACACAGCGAACGCCACCGCCAGCGCGATCGGGACGGCACGCGGGATCGTCCGGGCGGGATCCCGGACCTCCTCGCCGAGCGTCGCCACCCGTGCGTACCCGGCGAACGCGAAGAACAGCAGTCCCGCAGCGCCGAGCACGTCCCGGACCCCGGGTGCTGGCGCCGGTGCCGTCGCCGGGAACCCGTCCCAGCCGCCCGCCGCACCACCGGCCACCACCACGGCGAGCGCAGCGAGCACCAGGACGAGGCTGAACCGGGTGGCCCCGACGGTCCGGTGCACACCGAACAGGTTCACCACCCCGAGCACGACGACCGCGGCAGCTCCGACGAAGCGGGCCCCGGCCGGCCAGACGTAGGAGCCGAAGGTCCATGCCATCGCGGCACAGCTCGCCGTCTTGCCCACGACGAACGCCCAGCCGGCCAGGAACCCCCACACCTCGCCGAGACGCTCGCGGCCGTACACGTACGTGCCACCCGACTCCGGGTGCACGGCGGCGAGTTGTGCCGACGACAGGGCGTTCGCGGTTGCGACCCCGGCGGCGACGACCAGCGACAGCGGCATCCACCACCCGGCCTCGCCGGCAGCGGGCCCGATCGCCGAGAACACCCCGGCACCGACCATCGCACCGAGTCCGACCACGACCGCGTCGGTCGTGCCGAGTCGCCGGACCAGTCGACTCGGCGGGTCCTCACCCAACGCAGCCGTCACGACGCCGTCCGATCGACACACCACCACTGTGTCAGCTGCACGGGGACGGACAGCCGGACAGCAGGGGTCGTTGACGCACCATTCGTCGACCCGTATCGTCCTGAGGGGTTCTGCCGGGCGGTGTCGAACCTGACCGTCGGGACTGGTGCCGTGTGCCGGACTGGTGCCATGCGGTCGAGCGTCTCCGCCCGGGATCGTGGCCAGCGGGCCGTGGTGCCGCGGAGACGGAGGACGACGAACATGATGACGAGAGCCGAGCGCAGTCCGGACCGGTTCCGGTCGATCTCGACTGCGATCGGCGCTCTCCTCGGCGCTGCGGCGCTCGTCGTGGCGGTCACCACTCCGGTCGAAGCGGCTCCGCTGGCAGCCGCAGCGGCATCCGGCCCGTCGGTCACCTCCGCCGCCCTGCCCGCGAGCGCTGCATCGCCGGCTCCCACCGCAGACCTCTCGGGAGCGACCGCAGTTGCGGCCGGCGAGCGCCACACCTGCTCCATCGTCGCCGGAGGGCAGGTCCGCTGCTGGGGGGACAACGCCTTCGGCCAGATCGGCAACGGCGCCACCGGTGGTCCGACAGGGATTCCGACCGCCGTGTCCGGGCTCTCCGGAGCCACCCAGGTCGCAGCCGGCCGGGAACACACGTGCGCGATCGTCGCCGGAGGACAGGTCCGCTGCTGGGGGAACAACGCCTTCGGGCAGCTCGGCACCGGCTCCATCGGTGGGCTGAACGCTGCCCCGACCGGGGTGACCGGCCTCTCCGGTGCCACCCAGATCGCTGCGGGTGCAGCGCACACCTGCGTCATCGTCGCCGGTGGACAGGTCCGTTGCTGGGGTGCGAACGACACCGGGCAGCTGGGCTCCGGGCCGCCCGGTGCGGCGTCCGGGTCCCCCATCGGGGTGGAGGGTCTCAGCGGTGCGACCGGGATCGCTGCGGGGAGCAACCACACCTGCGTGATCGTCACCGGCGGACAGGCCAGGTGCTGGGGAGCGAACGACACCGGACAACTGGGTAACGGGAGCGGGAGCCCATCGGGATCCCCCGTCAGTGTCGGAGGCCTCACCGGTGCGACCCGGATCGCCGCCGGAGGATTCTCGACCAAGTTCGACGACTCCGGCACGACGTGTGCGGTCGTCACCGGAGGTCAGGTCCGCTGTTGGGGTGACAACAGTACCGGCCAGCTCGGCAACGGCACCTTCGGCAGCTCGTCGACGCCGGTCGGGGTGACCGGGCTCTCGGGCGCCACCGTGCTCGCCATGGGCGACAGGCATGTGTGCGCACTCGTCACGAGCGGACAGGCCCGCTGCTGGGGGGCGAATTCCCGGGGGGAGCTGGGCAACGGCACGTCCGGCAGCGCTTCCCCCACCATCGTGTCCGTGACCGGAGTGTCCGGAGCCGTCGGAGTCGCGCTCAGCGGCGGCGGTGACGGAGGGACGTCGTGCGTCGTTCTGGCTGTCGGCGGGGTCCGCTGCTGGGGCGACAACTCCTCGGGCGAGCTCGGAGTCGGAACGGTGGGCAGCGGGTCGGCGCTGCGCGTGGGCGTCACGGGCCTGAGCGGAGCGGTGCAGATCGCTGGCGGCAGCACCCAGACGTGCGCCCTGGTGGACGGCGGCAAGGTCCGCTGTTGGGGCGCCAATTCCTCCGGGCAGCTCGGCAACGCCACGACCATCCCGAGTCCGACTCCCGTCAGCGTGGGCACCGTCACCGGGGCGACCCGAACCAGCGCCGGTGGGGAACACGGCTGCGCGCTGGTCTCCGGTGGCCAGGGACGCTGCTGGGGCCGAAACGAGGAGGGCCAACTCGGTAACGGAACGCCTTCGGCCACGCCCTCCACCACGCCGGTGGCCGTCACGGGACTGTCCGGCGCGATCCGGATCGCCGCTGGCAACAGGTTCACGTGCGCACTGGTGTCCGGTGGGCAGTCCCGATGCTGGGGCGCCAACGACCGAGGCCAGCTGGGCAACGGGACCACCACGACGAGCAGCACCCTGGTGGCCGTGACCGGGCTCTCCGGCGCAGTCGAGCTGGGCGCCGGTGGGCGACACGTGTGCGCGATCGTCGCCGGCGGGCAGGTCCGCTGCTGGGGTGCCAACGACCGGGGCCAACTGGGCAACGGCACGAGTTCGGCTGGCGCCACGACGACACCGGTCACCGTCTCCGGGCTCTCCGGGGCCACCCGCATCTCCGCCGGCGCAGAACACACCTGCGTGGTCCTCTCCGGTGGACAGGTTCGCTGCTGGGGCGGCAACACGCGCGGCCAGCTCGGCAACGGGACGTCGTCGTTCGGCGCGACCACGTCTCCGGTGACCGTGGCCGGCCTCACCGGTGCAGTCGACGTCGCAGCGGGAGGAGAGCACACGTGCGCCCTCCTGAACTCGGGTCAGGCCCGGTGCTGGGGCAGTCGCGACTTCGGGCAGCTCGGAGACGGGATCACCGGAGGGCCCGTGGCCACGTCTCCGGTGGGCGTCGCCGGGTTGTCAGGAGCGACGGGCCTGGCGTCTGGTTCGTTCCACACCTGCGCCATCGTCGCCGGTGGACAGGCCCGTTGCTGGGGCGCCAACGGCGAGGGGGCGATCGGACTGCTGCGGTTCTCCCCTGCCGCGGTCGCCGTGCAGGCCTGATGGAGGTCCCACGACGGCATCCCGACGGGAGTCGGCCCCGAGGAGGCGCACGATGACTGACCCGACCGATGCACGGCCGAGCGGATCGGTTCGCCGACCGACCGGCCCCAGACGGAGGACCCCCTGGAGCACTGCCCTGCTGGCCCTGGCAGTTCTGGG
Source organism: uncultured Actinomycetes bacterium (assembly GCA_903852755.1). Lineage (GTDB taxonomy): Bacteria > Actinomycetota > Acidimicrobiia > Acidimicrobiales > Microtrichaceae > SXMI01. The sequence continues at coordinate 13,331 of CAINRS010000071.1, forward strand.
ATCGCTCGCCACCAGCGCCGTCGCCACCACCCCAGCAGGCGCAGCGACCGGCTCGGCCGGCAGCCAGGGTCAGATCGTCACCCCGGCAGCGGTGACCCTGACCGGAGTCAGTCAGGTCGTCGGCGGGGACGAACACACCTGTGCGATCGTCACCGGCGGCCAGGTCCGCTGCTGGGGAGAGAACGTCCTCGCCCAGTTGGGGACCGGAGACCGGATCACGAGCGGCGCTGCCGTCGCTGTCACCGGACTGTCCGGCGCCACACAGATCGCCTCGAGTCGCCTCCACACGTGCGTGCTCGTCGCAGGGGGACAGGCCCGATGCTGGGGTTACGGACTCTTCGGCCAACTCGGCGACAACGCCACCACAACTCGTTCGAACCCGGTGGCGGTGACCGGCCTCTCCGGGGCGACCCGGCTCGCGACCGGCCGGTACCACACCTGCGCCATCGTCGCCGGGGGACAGGTCCGGTGCTGGGGTGCCGACGACAGCGGACAACTCGGCGACGGCTCACCCTCATCATCACCTGCGACCTCACCCGTCGCCGTCCCCGGGTTGTCGGGTGCCACCCAGGTGACTGCCGGCGATCAGCACACGTGCGTCCTCGTCGCAGGGGGACAGGCCCGATGCTGGGGTGCAAATGGTGACGGCCAGCTCGGGAACGGGACCCTCAACTCCAGTGCGAGTCCCGTGGTCGTGTCGGGACTCTCCGGTGCTACACGGATCACTGCCGGGAGCTTCCACACCTGCGCCATCGTCGCCGGAGGGCAGGTTCGCTGTTGGGGACGGAACCAGTCCGGTCAGCTCGGGACCGGCAGTACCGGGGGTCCGAGCTCGACCTTCGTGGCCGTGAACGGGCTCTCCGGCGCGAGCACGATCGACGCCGGTGACCTCCACACCTGTTCCACGATCGCGGGGGGTCAGGTCCGGTGCTGGGGGAGCAACTCGACCGGGCAACTCGGCGACGGGACAACGACGACGAGCGCGTCGATCGTGGGGGTACCGGGATTGACCGACGCCAGCACCGTGACCGCCGGAGGTCGGCACACGTGCGCACTCGTGCCCGGAGGACAGGTCCGGTGCTGGGGCCGCAGCGCCGGTGGCCAACTCGGCAACGGAACGGCCACCGGCGCCGTGTGGGAGCCAGCGACGATCCAGGGATTGGCCGGAGCCACGGGAGTCGCGACGGGCGGACCCACCTCGCTGTCCTCCCACTCGTGCGCTCTCCTCGGCAGCGGCCAGGTGCGGTGCTGGGGAGCAAACGACACGGGACAACTCGGCACAGGCAGCACCGACCCGTTCACGGCCACCATCTCCCCCGTTGCCGTCACAGGCCTGTCCGGCGCAACTCGGGTGGTCGCGGGCGGTCGACACACGTGCGCGATCGTCGCCGGCGGACAGGTTCGCTGCTGGGGCAGCAACTCCGACGGTCAGCTCGGCGACGGAACAGGGACGGACCGCCCGGCGCCGGTCGCGGTTCCCGGGCTCTCCGGAGCCACCCAGATCGCGGCCGGTCGGGAACACACGTGCGCGATCGTCGCCGGAGGACAGGTCCGGTGCTGGGGTCAGAACACCGACGGACAACTCGGCAACAACACCTCCGGACCGGACCAACTGCTCCCGGTGTCAGTGACCGGCCTGTCCGGTGCGAGCCAGTTGGCAGCTGGTGACTTCCACACGTGCGCCATCATCTCCGGCGGCCAGATCCGGTGTTGGGGGTCGGACTCGAGCGGCCAACTGGGCAACGGCGATCCAGCCAACAGCAGTGTCGTCCCCGTCGCGGTCTCCGGACTCTCGGGTGCCACTGGGATCGCAGCAGGAGCCGACCACACGTGCGCCGTGGTGAGCGGAGGTCAGGGACGCTGCTGGGGAAGGAATTCGTCGGGCCAACTCGGCAACGGGTCCACCAGCCCCGGTGCAACGACCACCCCTGTGGCGGTCACCGGCCTGTCGGGCGCCACGCAGGTCTCCGCAGGGCCCAAGCACACCTGTGTGCTGGTCACGGGTGGCCAGGGTCGGTGCTGGGGCAGCAACACGTCCGGCGAACTCGGGACCGGCAACTACGTGTCGAGCACCACCCCGGTCGGAGTCAGTGGGCTCTCCGGGGCCGTCGCACTGTCGTCGGCCAGCTCAGCGGGCTCACCTGAATCGCACACCTGTGCGCTGCTGGCGGTGGGCCAGGTGCGCTGCTGGGGCAACAACGAGGACGGGCAGGTGGCACAGCCCCTGACGTCGACCGTTCCCGTCACGGTCGTGACCTGAGTTCGGTCGACCGCAACGGGCGTGACGGGACCACGAACCGTCAGGCGCCTTCGATGCGGGGACGTGCTCCCCGTTGCCCACCACGCGCCGCTCCCGCTGGTTCGCCGATGGCCCACCCGCATCGAGCGACGACCTGCACGTCGGGGACGGTTCCGCTCCGAGGGCTCCGTCCCCGACGGCGAGACCACCACGTCGGACTCGTTCCAACCTGCGACCGAGTACCGGTCGGGGAGGTCCGTCCGGTCAGCTGCTCAACGTCGCCGTACCGAACGGAGTGGAGAACCGCTCGCACCAGATGACGACGTTCGGCAGGGAAGCGAGATCGACGTCCGACGGGATCTCGTAGAGCTGGGTTCCACGATTGCCCCGCAGCGGAGCGAGGTTCACCCCACCGTCGACGTTGCCCTCACTGCTCGGCGAGAGGAAGAGCTTGAGGTCCGGACCGTTCTCGACGTCGAGGTTCTCGAGCACCAACTGGCGGCGACCATCCGAGAGCTCGACAACCGAGGCCTCACCGACGGCCGAGTGTCCCGCCTGGCCGACGAACCCTCCCGAACCCAGCACGACGGGTCCGGTGACCGTGGACGGATCCGGAACACCCGTCACCACCGTGTCAGGAACGTCCGTGCCGCTGATCGCCTGCTGGACGTCGGCAGGAATCGAGTCGTTCACCTCGGTCGTGGTGAAGGCCTTGTCGGGCCGGAAGAGCAGGAACCCCACGACGAGTACCAGCCCGACCCCAGCGACCGCCGCCACGGCCGCCTTCCGACGCCCCGATCCCCCACCACCGTCCTCGACGTTCACCTGCTCGTCCATTTCGACGCTCCTCCCCACAGCACCAGAACCCGGCTGCGATGAAACAACGCAACCGGGTCGAGTGACACCAGACCCCGAACGACGGAGTAGCCTATCGGCCTGAGTGGGGGGACGCAGGGAGGAGTCTTCGTGAGTGGTGGCCTCAAGGGAGCTGACGTCCTCTTCTTCGTCCTCCTCGACATCGCGCTGATCCTGGTAGCGGCCCGGACCGTCGGCCGCACGTTCGAGCGAATCGGTCAACCTCGGGTCGTCGGTGAGATCGTCGCAGGCATCCTCCTCGGACCGACGATTCTCGGATTCCAGATTGCCGCCGTCACGAATGCCTCGTGGTTGCGTTGCGAAGCAGCGAGGTCCTTCGTTCCCCCTGGGGGACCACCCCCGGCACAACCTCCCCCGCCGACCCTCACGGAGTGCCTGTTCCCCGCACAGTCGCGCAGCGTCCTGGCGATCATCGGGAGCCTTGCCCTTGCCCTCTTCATGTTCCTCGTCGGGAGTCAACTCGACACGGATCGCCTCAGAGGGCTCTGGCCATCGATCTCAGTGGCGAGCGTGCTCGCGGTCGGCATTCCGATTGCAGCTGCCTTCGCCATCACCCCGGTGCTCTTCACTGACCGGTTCGCAGCCACCGATGTCCCGCGTCTGGCCTTCACGGCGTACATCGCGGCCATTCTCGCAGTCACGGCGTTCCCGGTAATGGTCCGGATCCTGCAGGAACTCGGGATGGATCGGACGAAGATGGGCGGGGTGGGAATTGCATCAGCTGCGGTCATCACGGTCCTCATGTTCCTACTCCTCAACGTGGCCAACGGGATCAAGCAGGAACGTGGCGCCACGTCGCTCCTCGCGACACTCGCCATGACTGTCCTGTACGTCGGCGTGATGCTCTTCGTCGTCAGGCCGCTGCTCGCCGGACGGGCGAACGCACTCATCGGGCCAGACGGGACGATCGGAATGGCCGCGATCGTCTGGCTCGTCGTGCTGGTCGCGGCATCCTGCGTCATCTCCGATCGACTCGGACTCGGGCCGATCGTCGGCGGCTTCCTCGCCGGGGTGGCCCTACCCCGCACTGCAGGACTCGGGCCACAACTCGACGCCCGGTTGCAGCCCATCACGGTGGGGGTGATGCTCCCGATCTTCCTGGCGTTCTCTGGCCTCAACACGAACCTTCGACTGCTCGGGTGGGCATGGATGCCCGGGATCGTGGCACTGTTGGTGGCAGCGATCGCCTGCAAGTGGCTCAGCGGACTCGTCGGCGGTCGGCTGACGGGCATGACGTGGGCGGAGGGGAACCTCCTCGGCGTGCTGTTCAACTGCCGGGGTCTCCTCGTGTTGGTGGTCGCCCTCGCCGCCCTCCAGCAGAAGGCGATCACCCCCCAACTCCAAGCAGCGGCCGTGCTCGTCGCGCTCGTGACGACGATGATGACCGGACCGCTCGCAGCGTGGGCAGGGGGCAAGTTGACCGAATCACGGATCGAGGAGGGAGCCGCATCGTGAACCCAGCGGTGGACTCCGGCGACGGATCGGTGGGCCTGTGGTAGCCACCCGATCGATCGCTGACTACGCGTTCGTCTCCGAAGGGGTGCAAGGGGCCAACGGGACCTTCTACCTCGCCGTCCCCCCGGCCCGACTGGGGCTGGACATCGAACTCGTCGCGGTGAAGGTGATCTCGGGTGTCACTCAGGACGACGCCGTCCGGCGAGGTGCCCGCGAGCTACGGGCCTTCGCAGCGGTGGACTCACCTCATCTGATCCGTTTGTACGACGCCGGCCAGGACGGACCGAGCCTGTACTACTCGATGGAGTACTCCCCGCTGGGTTCGCTCGCCCAGCCGGCACGACCGCTGGAACGCGCCGAGGTCATCGAAGCGGTGGCCGACGCCGCTGAGGCCGCACACGCACTGCACGAAGCGGGAATCGCCCACCGGAACATCCAGCCCTCCACCGTCATGCTCCACGAGGAAGGCGCCAAGTTGGCAGATCTCGGACTGGCGCAGACACTCGTCCCCGGACAGACGGCAACCGGTATCGCCTCGATCGAGTACATCGAGTTCCTGGATCCCGCATCACTCGGAGGCGAGTCCCCCTCCCGGGCAACCGACATCTGGTCGCTCGGAGCGACGCTTCACCGGGCTCTGACCGGAGTGGGGTTGTACGGCGTCGTTCCTACCACTGAGCCCCTGCTCGCCGTGCGTCGCGTCCTCAGTTCGACACCCGTGGTGCTGGAGGAACTCGATGACGAGGACCGTCAGATCATTGAGCGCTCCATCAATCCGGACCTGACCGAGCGCTACGGGACTGCTCAGGAACTGGCCACCGACCTCCGGGCGCGTGCCCGTCGGATCCGACGTGACTGACCACTCCGCCACCATCGCCCCCGGCAGGGGAGACCAACGCGGCCACACCGACGAGTCGAGCGGGTCACACCCCGTGCTGTCGAAGGACATCTGGTCGGACCACGACGCACGGAGCTTCGGGGCGCCCGTCGAGTCGGCCCCGTTGGTGTCGATCGGCGGCGGAATGGGGAGTTTCGCATTCACGCACATCCTCAGGATCGCCGGGCTCACCGCACACGACGTACGCGTCATCTCCGACATTGACCGGCCCTACGAAACCTACGAGCTGCTCTGCCGGAACTCCCAGATTCCGGCCTACGAACGGATCCGGTCCGACTCCGGTTCGATGATGGACAACATCTGGGGGTTCCCCGGTTACGCGCTCAGGGAGACGTTCAACCGCGGACTCCGCCGTCGCGCAGGACTGACCGGCCTGGGGCGTGCCCTCGCCCCGAGCTGGAACGTACTGCTCGAACCCATCGGCGTGGACTACTACACCCCGATGTCGTCCCAGGTGTTCGAGTCGTGTGACCGGGAGATGGTGAGGCTGAACTGGCCGGGCCACCTACTCCCTGGAACTGCCCGGAACATCAGGCGCCGTCAGGAGGGCGGCTACTTCACGGTCTACCTCCCGCGCGACAGAACTCGACGTCAGCTCCGAATCGTGCAGAGCCAACACCTCCACGTGTCGGTCGGGTACCCGGGCCTCAGATTCCTCCCGGACCTGCAGCGCTACCGAACCGAGTACGGCGATTCGACGAGCGTTGTCAACGCGTACGAGGAGCACGAGCACGTGTACGACCAACTCCGCGCACGCGGTGGGACGGTCATCGTCCGCGGTAGCGGGATCGTCGCCATCAGGATCGTGCAGCGACTGCTCGACGACCGAGCAGCCGGAGCGAACCTCACCATCGTGCACCTGTTCAGGAACTACGTCGAGAACAGCCAGGGGTCAGGGTTCCAACGCCGCCGCGGCAGACGCGGATTCGCCTATCAGGGGTTCAACTACCCGAAGTCCGGGTGGGGTGGGCAGCTGTTCGACCAGATGATGCGGACGGAGAGCCCAGAGGGACGGTCGGCGATCATCCGGCGCACCGGCGGAACCAACATCCCGCATCGACGAGCCTGGGAGAAGTCGCTCACCGCCGGCCTGAACGGAGGGTGGTACCGCCAACTCCAGGGCGAGGTCGAGAGCGTGGTTCCAGGACACCCAGGAACCGTGTCACGTGTGCGTTCGGCGAACGGTTCGACACAGGAGGTCTTCGCCGACTTCATCATCGACGGCACCGGGCTCGAGGCCGACCCGCGCGAACACCGGCTGCTCGCAGACCTCCTCGACCACGGAGGTGCAGGAATCAACGGCTCCGGCCGCCTGGACGTCGACCGGAACTTCGAGGTCCGGGGAACACGTTCCGGATCCGGTCGACTGTACGCGATCGGGGCGGCGACCCTCGGCGGCTACGTCGCACCGGTCGACTCGTTCCTGGGACTCCAACTCGCATCCCTGCTCGTCGCCGACGACCTGGCCAGACAGGGATTCTGCAAACGGATCGGTCCGATTCGCTCCACCCGACAGTGGTGGAGATGGGCGAGGAACGTGGCCCCGTGATCCCCACGCTGCGCGGACGACTCCAGACCAGACTCTTCGCCGTGATCGTCATCGGCGGGGTGTGCACCGCACTCGTCACCCCGCTGCTCCCGGGCTTCCCACCGGGCACGCCGGTGTCGGAACGGTACGTCGACACCTTCTCGGTCCTCGCCGCTGTCCTCGTACTCGGGATCTTCTGGGAGTTCGTGTACCACTTCCTCCAACAATTCCGGTGGGAGAAGGACTGGCCGACGCTGTTCGGACTGCTCACCTTTGCGAACGAGGTGCTCCTCGTGTGGTTCGCCCTCCGACTCGGCTGGGTGCCGAACATCGAGTCGCTCCCGCCGGCGAGGCTCTGGATCACGCACTTCGTCATCGTCTGGATCGTCATCTTCGGGTTCCTCAACGGACCGATGAAGGTCGTCTTCATCCGATGGCGCTTCCGTGGCGGCAGGCTGGTCGGCCCGTGAACACCACATCATCGTTCCCGACTCGAATCTGCATCGGTGATGGTCTCGTACTGCGCAACGACCACCTCGTCGCCTACATCAGCTACTCCGGCGAACCGCCGGCTGAGCTGCTCGAACGGTTGGAATCGATCAACGGGGAGCCGGCCCCGTCGTCATCGCTCCTGCGGTACCTCCAGGCACTGCCGTCGACCACATCGGTCGCAGTTGCGTTCCTCCAGCTCGAGGTCGACGTGGTGATGGTCGGAGGGGTCAGGTTGAGCTACCGGGACGAGGACCGGGTCGTGCGCCAGGAAGATGGCGGGCCTGCCCAGTTGGTCGCCCTGCCGGAATCAGTGCTCTCGCTCGTCCTCCACTCGGCGGAGGCGCCGCCGGAGGTCAACACGACGAGCAACCTCCTCCTCGGTACCGTCCCGGGAGGCGGGGCCGAGGTGACCCTGCGCACCGGCGAACCCCGAACGTCCTCGGGTCCGGTGGAGGCCGAGCGCACCCCCCCGGTCGACGACGGGCGAGACAGATTGAACCTGCTGACCCTCGATGATCCCGAGGAGATCGAGGTCCAACCCCTGCCCTACCGTGAACACGCAACCAGTGGACGACCCAAGGAGGCCATCGTCGAGGGGCTCGCCTGCAATCAGGGGCACATCAATCGACTGTCTGCGAGTTACTGCTCCTCGTGCGGGCGCAGACTCCAGGACACGTTGTCGGTCCGCAAGGGGGTCAGGCCTCCGCTCGGGACCCTGATCCTCGACGACGGCTCGACGTTCTCCGTCGACCGCGACTACGTGGCTGGCCGTGCGCCCCAACAGGACGATCGAGTCACGAACGGTGCCGCAGAGGCACTCGCCATCGAGGATCCCGACCGGGAGATCTCCCGGATCCACGCCGAGATCAGGCTCGACAAGTGGGACGCACTCCTCATCGACCGGCACTCGGCGAACGGCACCTACCTCCGACGAGGTGGAACCGGCGGGTGGCTCCGACTCAACCCGTTGGAGTGGCACCGCCTCTCCGATGGGGACGAGGTTGCGCTCGGCCAGCGCGTCCTGGTGTTCCAGGAACGCTGACTCCCACAGGACATCGGGACGGTCCGAACCTGGATCAGTGCTCCGAGACCGGGTTCCGGACGCTGAGAGCCGTGGCGAGTCCATCTGCGATCCGTGCTCGGTGGGCACCCGGACGACCCCACGCAGAGATCGGGGATCCAGGACCGAGTGCGGCATCGACGATGACGCCGCTTGCGTGACGGTCCCCGAGCTCGACGCCGAGTCGTCGGGCGACCCTGCCGAAGAGGTCGGCATCCCGCCCAGACCCGAGGTGGAGCGACGCCCCACGTGCGGCCGCGATGCGCAGAGCAATCTCGGCAGCAGCAGACCGGGAATCCGGATCCGCACTGGACCCGACGATGAGCGGCGGGAGGTCGAGTCCCGAGACGTCGTTCACCACGATGACGTCGGAGATCGCCAGATCGATGAGCGATGCCGCCAGCGACTGCTCCTCACGTTCACCGACACGACGTCCGTCGAGCACCACCACCGTGGGTTGGATCCGTTCGACCAGTTCGAGCAGTTCTCCAGCGGGGTGTCGACTCACCAACGCCTGCACACTCACCCGCAGACCTGATCGCTCGAGACCACCGGAGATCCGGCGCAGACGCTCGAGTCGATCCGAGAGGTCGCCCACAGCGAACAACCTCTCGGAGCCCGTCGCGGCGGGCCCCAGGTAGGCCGCAACCACTTCGGAGTTCCTCGCGGAGACTGTGACTGCGGTCACGAGTCGGAGGAGTCCATCCGACCGGTCGAGATCATCGAGGACGACGAGCACACGGTAGGTCCCTGCCGATGCAGCCAGGTCTCGTTCCATGAGCTCGATGTCCCGATCGACGAGCCGCTGGGGGTAGACGAGCGCGAGGAGCGGAGCACAGAGGAGGGTCGACCCGATTGCTGCACAGACCAGGATGGTGAACTGCTCCCGGTCGATGATGTTGCTCTCCAGTCCGATCTTGAGAATGGCGAGTTCGGTCAACCCCCGGGTGCTCATGAGCACACCGATTGCCAGGGAGCGGCGGCCCGGGAATCCGCTCGACCAGGCCCCGAGGAAGGCCCCGGCGACCTTGCCCACC
>CAINRS010000072.1 GCA_903852755.1 uncultured Actinomycetes bacterium
ACCACACCAGCGCTTCCGCGGAAGCACCCCGACCACACCAGCGCTTCCGCGGAAGCACCCCGATGCAGGCAGGCTCGACTCCGACCTCGACCGCTGGTGTCAATCAGGCGCTGATCGGCAACGCCGGGCTGGGACCAGCCCTGTCGGAGCGTCTGGACCAGGCCAGGGCGGTGGGGAGTCAGGGCGTCGCCGGTCGGCCGACCAAAGAGCGACCGACCGGCAGTGGGACTCCAGCGCTGCCGCCAGGGGAAGGCGGATCCGACGTGAACGTGTCGCGCCAAGGACGGCGGGTGATCAGAGTGCGAGGTGGAGACGAAGCGCTTCGTCGAGCGCAGCGAGGTCCGCGCCGGTCACGGCACCCAATCGTTCACCGACTCGCTCCACCGCCACCGACCTCACTTGCTCGGCCTGCGCCTTCGAGTCGCGGACGAGGCCCGTTGCCTCGGCGGCCAGCAACACCTGGAACGGGTGGATTCGTTCGACGTTGGAGGTCACGGGGACGACGGTCACCACACCACGACCGAGACGGTTGGCCGCAGCGTTTGCCCCGTCGTTGCTCACGATCACACCCGGTCGCCGCTCGTCGGACTCCGACCCTCGGGTCGGATCCAGATCGACCCAACGGATCTCGCCTCGGCGCATCAGCCGACACCGTCAGCGGCCGCCCAGCCGGGGGCGGGTCCGGCCCTCAGCCGGGGAGATCGACCTCGTAGACGATGAAGCCCCGGTGCTCGGCGACCTGGTCGTAGAGACGTCGGGCCGTGCCGTTGGTGTCGTGCGTCTGCCAGTAGAGCTTGCTCGCCCCCACCCGTTCGGCCTCGCCGACAGCGGCAGCGATCAACGACCGGCCGGTACCCCCACCCCGCCGGGCCGGGTCGACGAACAGGTCCTCCAGGTAGCAGTACGACGAGTTCGACCAGGTGCTCGGGTGGAACACCAGGTGGCAGATGCCCACGAGCTCCGGACCGTCGAACGCCCCGAGTCCGACGATCGCGGCGCCGTCACCTGTGATCCGGGACCAGGTCCCGTCCGTGACTGCCGAGTCGAGCTCGTGCTCGTAGAACTCCAGGTAGCCCTGCCAGAGCGGCTCCCACTTGGGCCGGTCCTCAGGCCGCAGCCGGCGCACGTCCATTCGCTCGTCCTACCAGCAACCCGCCGGACGGAGGGCGGCCCTGGTCCTGATCACCGCGCTCCGCTCCGCAGGATCGCTGGCGCGGTCACGACACGTCGCCGTCGAGTTCGGCGAGGCGGCACTCCACCATGGTCAGCAGGATCTGGTGGTCGACCTCCCAGTCCACGGGCACCTGCACCGTCTTCTTGTTCACCCGGTAGCCGTCGAGCAGCGGTCTGGCCGCATCGAGCGAACCCGCACCCCAGGGACCGAGCAGGACGTGCTCGGACGCCACCGACACGCCGAACACGTAGTCGTCACCACGGCGCAGCATCGGTTGGTTCCACGCCACCACCTGCTCGAGATCGGAGTGAGCCTCCACGATCGTCGCGAAGATCCTCCGAACCGTCTCCGCCGCGGTCGGATCCACCTGTTCCAGGTAGTCGTCGACGTTGGCGAACCGCTTGGAGGACGTGGATCCCCGGCAGTACATCACCACTGCGTTGGCGTGCGCCCGGCTGAAGCCGTGCTCCTCGGCGAGGAACGCGAACTGCTCGCCGTAGCTCTGCTCGGCCCGGTCCGACATGAGGTCGAACCAGTGGGCCATGGGCTGGCCGTGCTTCTTCTCGATCGCCGGGAAGAACGCAGCGCGATCGCCGGACCTGGTGGCCATGGGCTGCAGGTTACGGGTCGTACGTCGTCCTGGTGCAGACCTGCGTGCTCCACTCCCGACGCGTCGAACCCGGGGCCTCGCGTACGGTGCACGAGGTGGAGTCGATCCCACCCGAACT
>CAINRS010000073.1 GCA_903852755.1 uncultured Actinomycetes bacterium
CCCGGGTCGCCGGCGCGGCGCTGCTGTCACTCGCGCTCTTCCTGCCGGTGGGCCTCTACGACGCCATGTGGGCCCGGTACCTCACGGACCGGGGGGCGTCGACGTTCCTCATCGGACTCGGACTGTCGCTCTACGCGGTTCCGGTGATCCTCTTCGCGCCGTGGGGTGGCCGCCTCGCCGACCGACACGGCCCGGTCCGGGTGGCCGTCCTGGCGCTGTGCGCCGTGATCCCGATGACGGTCGGCTACGGGCTCCTGACGGTCCCCGTCCTGATCACCGCCCTCGCCGTGGCCGAGGGCGTGCCCCAGGCCGTGGCCAACCCGGCCGTGCAGGCGGCCATGCTCGACGCCTGCGAGCCGGATGAGGCCGCCGCGGGTCAGGGGCTCGCCTACGCCGTCAACCAGATCGGTGCTGGTGGTGCCGCGCTCGCCGCCCCACTCGTCTACGCCGCCACGAGCGCCGAGACGTTGTTCGTGGGCGTCGGCGTGGTCATGGCGCTCATCCTCGCCGGGGGTACCGCACTCAGCAGACGTGCCGTACCATGACGTAGATGCGAGGCGGGCTGGACAGGCGGGCGTTCCTCCGCGCTGGGGCGTGGGGTGCAGCAGGGGTGGCGTCGGCCCGGCTGTTGACGGCGTGCGCACCGATGCCCTCGGATCCGGGCGGCATCCCCTTCGTCGACGCCCTCTGGGACTGTGGCGTCGCCTCGGGACTGCACGCCCCGGATGCCTCGGTGCTGTGGACCCGGTGCGTCCCGGGTGCCGCAGCTGCGGTCGACGTGGTCTGGGAGGTGTCGGAGTCGCCGGAGTTCACCAGCCTCGTCGCCGCAGGCACCGCAGTGGCTGATCCGGACCGGGACGGATGTGTCAAGGTCCTCGCCGAGGGGCTGCGTCCGGGGACCACGCACTGGTACCGCTTCCGGGTGGGCGACCAGACGTCTCCGGTCGGCCGGACCCGCACCCCGGCCGCTCCCGGCACCTCACCGGGCAGCGTGCAGCTCGCGGTGGCGAGCTGCCAGAACTACCAGTCCGGGTTCTTCAGCGCGTGGGCGGACGTGGCGGCGACCGAACTCGACGCCGTCGTCCACCTGGGGGATTACATCTACGAGGGCGGGTCCTCACGGGGTGGGCTGCGGACCGACCCGGTGGGTGAGGCGGTCGACCTCGCCACCTACCGCGCGAAGTACCGGCTCTACCGTTCCGACCCGCAGCTGCGGGCGGCCCACGCGGCGCACGCCTTCGTGCCCGTCTGGGACGACCACGAGCTCGTGAACAACGCGTCGCGGCTCTCGTTGCTCGACGATCCCGCCCGGGCGACGGCGGCCTACCGGGCGTGGTTCGAGTACCAGCCGGTCTGGCCCATCGAGGGCTCCCGCATCTACCGCAACGTCCGCTTCGGCGACCTGGTCGACCTGTCGATGCTCGACACCCGCCAGTACCGGGACGCGAGTCCCGGTGATGGTCTCGGCATCGGCGGCTACGTGGTCCCCGGGGGGACCGGCCCCGAGATCTACCGTCCGACGCGGACGATCCTGGGCGTCGACCAGCGGTCGTGGCTGCTCGACCGTCTGGGTGCGGCACAGGACGACGGGATCCGGTGGAAGCTGCTCGGCAACCAGGTGATGTTCGCCCCGGCCCGCCTGCTCGACCTCGACGAGCCGGCGCTCCGGGCGATCAACGCGAACATCCCGAAGCACGGGGGCCTCTACCTGAACGAGGACCAGTGGGACGGCTTCCAGGTGGAACGCGACACGGTGCTCGAGTTCGTCCGCAGCGAGGGCGTGTCGAACCTCGGGGTGCTCACGGGTGACATCCACTCGTTCTGGCAGGCCCCGCTCCGTGCCGACTTCGACGACGCCCGCAGCCCGGTGGTGGGACAGGAGTTCGTCTGTGGGTCGGTCAGCTCGATCGGCTTCGAGGCTGCGGGCTACGACCTGGCCCGGTCGATCGGTGATCTGGCCAAGCAGCTCAAGCCGCCGTTCCGCTACGTCGACCTGGCCCGCCGCGGCATCGGGGTCATCAGGTGCACACCGGAGCGTGCGGTGGTCGAGTTCCGCACGACCACGGCGGCCGGTCCGGCGAGCGCGGTCCGTCGCGGCAGCGTCTTCGACTGGCGAGCCGGAACGGCGCGCGTCGACCTGACCCCGGGGTGAGCCTCGGCCCGCGGCCGGTGTCGCGGATCGGCCGGCTGCGACGGCCTCAATCGGTGAGGAGCGGTGCGATCGCCCCGTACCCTCCGAGGACGTCCGAGACGTCGGTGAGCCCGGCGGAGCGCAGCACGCTCGCGGCGAGCGACGACCGGTACCCGCCGGCGCAGAACACCACCACCGGGGCGTCGGGATCGTCGAGCAGCGCAGCGACCTCGTCGCGCAACTCGGCGACGGGAACGACGTCGGCTCCGGCCACGCTGCCGAGCGCGTGCTCGCCGTGGGTCCTGACGTCGACGACCCGCAGGCCGTCGACCCGGTCGATCCGGTCGACGAACTCCTCAGCGGTCAGGCGTGAGGCGCGCCGGACGACCTCGGGGTGCTCGAGGAACTCGCGGTAGGGCTCGGCGAGCACGCCGGCGAGCCGGTCGAAACCGATCCGGGCCAGGCGGACCCGGGTCTCGTGCTCGTCACCGGGTTCGGCCACTGCGACCAGGGTGTCGGTGGGCAGTGCCACCGAGCCGGCGAACTCTGCGAAGCGGCCGTCGAGCGCCACGTTGATCGAACCCTCCAGGTGGCCGGCGGCGAACGTCGGAGCGTCCCGGGTGTCCAGCACGACGGCTCCGTTCGCCCGGAGCTCGAGGACCTGGGCGAGGCTGAGCGCCGCCGGTGGCGCGCCCTCGTCGAAGAGCAGGCGGTCGGACTTGTTGAGCGTGGCGTCGTAGGAGAAGTAGCCGGGTGCGGCCGGCTGCCCCTCGGTGACGACCTCGAGGAACTCCTCCACGCCCATGTCGGCCAGCGCGTAGTTGGTGGCGCGCTGCTCGCCGATGGTCGAGACGGTCTCGGTCGAGAGCTGTTTGCCGCACGCCGAACCGGCTCCGTGCGCCGGGAAGACCTTGGTGGCGTCCGGCAGGGTCAGCAGTTGCTCCCGGAGCGAGTGGTACAGCGAGCGGCCCAGGTCCTCGGCGGTGACCCCGACCGAGGCGAGCAGGTCCGGTCGGCCGACGTCACCGATGAACAGCGTGTCGCCGGTGAGCACGCCGTAGGGGGTCTCGTCATCGACGGCCAGGTCCCACACGACGATCGAGATCGACTCCGGGGTGTGGCCGGGTGTGGCCCGGATCTCGAGCACGACGTCGCCGAGCTCGATGCGCTCACCGTCGTGCAGCGGTCGGTGCGGGAAGCCGGGGGTCCCGGCCGCACCCACGCCGATCTCGGCGCCGGTCGCAGATGCCAGTTCCAGGTGGCCGGACAGGAAGTCGGCGTGGAAGTGGGTCTCGATCACGAGCTCGATCCGGAGCCCGTGCTCCTCGGCCGAGGCCAGGTAGTCGGCCACGTCGCGACGGGGGTCGACGACCACGGCCCGGCCGGTGCGCTCGTCGCCCACCAGGTACGACGCCTGTGAGAGGCAGTCGAGGTAGTGCTGCTCGAAGATCACGGTGGTGCTCCCTGTGTCGGTCGGTGCTGTTTCGGTCGGTGCTGTTTCGGTCGGTGCCGTTTCGGTCGGTGGGACCGGACTCCGGCGGTCCTAGGTGCTCAGGGCGATCACAGCGTCGATGCCCGTCCAGAGTGCGACGGCGAGGATCAGGACACCGAGCGCTCCGCTCAGGGTACGGGCCGGAACCCGGTCGGCGACCACGCGTCCCACGAGCACGCCGACCACTGCGGCCAGGGTGAACGGGGCGACCACCCCCCAGTCGACCGAGCCGAGGCCACCCCGGAAGGCGAGCGCGAGCCCGGCGTTGACGGCGATGACCAGCAGCGAGGTGCCGGTGGCGACGGGCATGGTGAAGCCGAGCACCAGGACGAGCGCCGGGACGATCACGAACCCGCCGCCGACGCCGAAGAGTCCCGTGAGGAACCCGACGCCGGTCCCGGTGGCCACCAGTGCCGCGACGCGCCCGGCGGTCCACGGTCTGGACGACGGAATCACCGACGGTGGCGTCGACGGTGGTGTGGCCGGGTCCACCTCGACCGTGCTGCTCACGTACCGGCGGAGCTGGGCGCCGTCCCGGTAGCGGGGGAGCTCCGCGGACCGCTCCACGGGCACCGGGTCGGGCCGGACCCGCTCGAGCGGGACGTCGTCGACGGGCAGTGCGTCGGGTCGTCGCAGGCTCTGGAGCATGCGGACACCGACGACCACCATCAGTGCGGCGAACCCGAGCAGGAGGACGTCTCCGTCGAGGAGCTCGTTGACCCGGGTGCCCGCGAAGGAACCCGCCGCCCCGACGGCGGCGAAGCCCAGTCCTGCGGTCACCGCCACCCGGCGCACGCGGGCGTGACTCACCACGCCGACGAGCGAGGCCACCCCGACCACGACGAGCGACGAGGCGGTGGCCGCCTCGGCCGTGAGCCCCACGACGCCGACGAGGACCGGGACGGCGAGGATGCTGCCACCTCCGCCGACGGCACCCAGCGACAGCCCGATCAGCAGGGCGAGGATGCTCGCGACGACCAGGTGCACGACGCCCATCTTCGTGCCGGCACCACCTGCCGTCAAGTACCCCCGGGGGTATCAGTCGCCCCGTCAGGTCGCCCGGATCGCCTCGAGCACGTCGACCCGCACGGCGCGACGGGCGGGGACGACCGAGGCCACCACGCCCACGAGGAACCCCACGACGATGATCGCTCCCGTCCGGGCCGGATTGAGCGAGAACGGGACCGTCCCGTCGCCGAGGGCCCCGACGAGCACCCACCCGACGAGCAGCCCGCACCCGACCCCCACGACCGTGCCGAGGGCCGCCACGAGCACCGACTCCCCGACGACGGTCCGGGCCACCTGTCCCCGCGTCGTCCCGAGGGCCCGGACCACGCCGAGCTCGGCACGACGCTCGTGGATCGACAACGTGGTCGTGTTCACGATGCCCACCAGGGCCACCACGACGCTCACCCCCAGCAGGGCGTTGACCGCGGCCACCAGGAAGTCGAGCACCTGGCCGACGACCTGTCCGAGGAAGTTGCCGGGCACCACCTCGATCCCGGTGAAGGCCTGCACCACCCGGTCGATCTCGACGCCCACCTCCTCGGCGGCCCCCGGTTCGGTGCGGACGTACACCAGGTTGACCGGCTGCGGGCCGAGCAGTTCGGACAGGGTCTCCTCCGACACCAGGATCCCGAGGGTGAGGGAGTCGATCCGTGCCCGGAGCGTCGCCGCGACCGGGACGGCCTCGACGGTTCCGTCGGGACGGGTGACCGCCACCGCGTCGCCCAGGCCGACGCCCGGGCCGAACGGCGACTCCCCGCCGGGCCCGGTCGTCCCGGGGTCGGTCGAGCCGGGGTCGGTCGAGCCGGGGCCGGTCCCGGCCCCGATGCCGCCGAGGGTGAGGGTCGTGAAGTCCACGACGGCAGCGGCGCGACCTGCGGCCACCTCGTCGAGCGAGCCCTCGACCACCTCGAGCCCGGTGGTCTCGCGGAGCACCTCGACGTCGGCCCCCGACACCGGCGTCTGCCCGGTGGTGGAGCTCACGGTCACCGTCGTGCGCACCGGTGCGGTGCGGCGGACACCCGGGACGTCGTCGATCGCCACGACCACCCGGTCGTCGATCGGCGCACCGGCGCTCGCCACGATGAAGTCCGACGCGGAGAGCGCGTCGAGCTCACCGGTCGCCCAGGACTTGAACGCCTCGCCCGAGGTGGTCACGACGGTCACCAGGAACAGTCCGATCACCAGGGCGTTGGCCGTCGTGGCGGTCCGGCGGGGGTTGCGGACGGTGTTGTCGACGGCGAGTCGTGCGGTCAGGCCGAGTCGTCGCGCGACCGGCTGGAGGACCCGGGCCCCGGCCCGGGCCAGCAGTGGTCCGCCGACCACGACGCCGAGGAAGAGCGCCAGGGCACCGGGGCCGAGGAGCCACGAGGTCGCGCCGGCGAGCCGGATGCCGAGGAGCGCGACCAGACCCAGCCCCAGCAGCGCCCCGCCGACGACGGCTCGCAGCGTCGAGGTCCCCGACCGGTCCACGGCGCCGGCGCGCATCGCCTCCACGGGTCGGGTGCGTCCGGCCCGCACGGCGGGGGCCAGGACCGACAGGGTCGTCACCACCGTGCCGGCGAGCATGCAGCCGACGACCAGCAGGGGAGTGATTGACAGCCCGGCGCCGGGCAACCGGAATCCGAGCCGGTCCACGAGCCAGACCACCCCGGCCGACAGCAGGGCGCCGGCGACGATCCCGAGGGCGCTCGCCACCACGCCGACCGCCACGCCCTCGGCGAGGAGTGCCCGACGCACCTGGGCCGGGGTGCCGCCGATCGCCCGCACGAGTGCGAGTTCCTGTCGCCGCTGGGTGACGACGATGGCGAAGGTGTTGGCGATGACGAACCCGGCGACGAACAGCGCCACCCACGCGAAACCGTTGAGCACCGGCCGCAGGATGTCCACGACGCCGGCCGTGAGCGCCTGACGCTCGGTCCGAAGCGTCGCGCCGTCGACCACCCGGTACCGGCCGTCCAGTTCGGCGGCGAGGGTCCGGTCGACGCCCGTCACCTCCGGCTGCGCACGGACGAGCACCGCCTCCCACCCGCGGGCCTCGGTCCCGAGGACGGCCAGGGCGTCGTCGGGAGCGAACGACACGGTGCCCCCGTCGTCGACCGAGTCCGTGGCGCCGAACCGGCTCAGGCCGACCACGGTGCGGGTCGTGCGGCCGATGGGCGTCGCCAGCGTGACGTCGTCACCCGGTCCGAGGCCCAGGTCCGATGCGGTGCGCTCGTCGAGCACGATGCCGCCGGGGGCCGTCCCCCCGGGAGCCGATCCAGACGTCACCTGCAGCGGGTTGAGCTCCGGGTCGTCGATCCACGCCCGCCCGACCGTGCGAGACGTCCGGCTCGCCCCGTCCGCGTCCAGGATCCGCACCGGTGCGGTGAGCTCGCCGGCCGCCGCCGCCACACCGGGTGCCGTGCGGATCCGGTCGAGGTCCGCCGGCGTCACGCCGGGGCCCACGCCCTCGAAGTCGATCAGCGACACCACCGCGGCGTCGACGCCGGCGTACTGCCGGTCGACCGAGCCGAGCAGGGCCGAGCGCATGGCGCCGGTCAGCATCAGGCCGGCGGCCATGAACCCGATCCCGACGACCACCGCGAGCGCGGTCGCGACGAACCTGGGTGCGTAGGCCCGGAGGTTGCGGAACGCGAAGCGCAGCACCGTCAGCGGGCGAGTGCGCCCATGCGCTCGAGGAGCAGCTCGCGGGTCGGCCCGACCAGGTCGTCGACGATCCGGCCGTCGGCGAGGAACACGACCCGGTCGGCGCGGGCTGCGGCGACCGGGTCGTGGGTGACCATCACGACCGTCTGGCCGAACTCCCTGGTCGCCCGGCCCAGGAAGTCGAGGATCTCGGCGGACGCGTTCGAGTCCAGGTTGCCGGTCGGCTCGTCGGCGACGATCAGGTCGGGTCGTCCGACGAGCGCCCGGGCCACGGCCACGCGCTGCTGCTGGCCGCCCGAGAGTTCGCTCGGCCGGTGGTCCAGGCGGTCCCGCAGCCCGACGGCGTCGACCACGTGGTCGAACCACGCCGGGTCGGTCCGGCGCCCGGCGAGGTCGGCCGGGAACGTGATGTTCTCCCTGGCGGTGAGGGTCGGGAGCAGGTTGAACTGCTGGAAGATGAACCCGATGCGGTCGCGCCGCAGGTGCGTGAGGCGCCGCTCGTCGAGCCCCGTGGTGTCGACGTCACCGATGACGACGGTGCCCGAGGTCAGCCGGTCCAGGCAGGCGGCGCACTGCACGAGGGTGGACTTGCCCGATCCCGACGGCCCCATGATCGCCGTGAAGCGGTGCTGCTCGAACCCGACGGTCACTCCGTCGAGGGCCCGGACTGCGGCCTCGTCCGAGCCGAACACCTTGGTGCCGCCGAGGACCTGCGCCGCCCAGACCACGGCGGGGGTGGCCTGGCTCACCGTCCCTCGCTCACGGGTTCGTGCTCTCGGGGTCGTGCACACGGTGTCGTGCACACGGTGCCGCGCTCACGACGGGGACTCGACCCAGTCGATCTCGACGGTCGTGAAGCCGGCCGCCTGCAGGAACGCCGTCAGCCACCGCTCGGTGTTGGCCCGGGCCTGTTCGAGCACGTCGGTGGATCCGGCGGCCTCGGCGAGCTTGTCCTCGGCGGCCCGGTACAACCCGGAGTCGTCGATGGGGTTCGACACGAACGCGTCCTCGATCCGGTCCAGGAGGCCTCGCTCACGGGAGACGACCCGGGCGGAACCCTCGTCGATCTCCGGGTCCCCGAGTGTGGGCTCGGGCAGTCGCAACCGGATGGTGGACCGGTCGTCGGAGACCTGCACGGCGTCGTCGGTGAGCTGGCCGAAGTCGACCGTCGCCCGGACCGTGCCGGTCACGATCGCCGTCACCCGCTCGCCCTGGAGGAACTCCGGGAGCAGGTTCGCGTCCTCGGTCAGGTCCACGTCCTGGGTGAAGGTCGCCTCGGCGGCGGTGAACTCCTCGAGCTGGCGGATCCGTTCGAGCACCGACGGGCCGGACCGGTCGACGGTCTCGGAGCCGAAGGGGTCGATGGCGGAGATGATGCCCACCGCCAGCAGTCCCAGGAGCCCCAGGGCGATCACCGCCAGGGAGATGGTCGCCACCGGCGGCAGCGTCAGCCGTTGCTTCGGTGCCTCCAGCCGACCCACGTCGACACGGTACCCGGGACGGACCCACTGGGTGCGCCGGGTCGGACAACGGGCGAGGCCCCCGGGGTCGCCGTGTCGCGTCTCCCTCGTGTCGTCGGGGACAGCGGTCGCGGCCGGTGTCGTCGCGACGGGGAACCGCGCTACTGGGTGCCGCCGACGACGATGGTGGGGACGCTCGAACCGGTGAGTCCTCCGAGCTGGCCGGAGAGGTTGCTGCCCCAGCAACGGAGTCCCGGCTGTGAGCCAGCCACGGCGAGGTTCGTGTCGTCGACCAAGGCGCACGCGTGGTCCCCACCTGCGGCGAGCTGGCTCACGCCGGACAGGTTGGCGACCGCCACGGGGGTGCTGCTGTTCACGACGGCGGTGCCGTTGCCGAGCTGACCGGAGAAGTTGTCTCCCCAGCAGCGGACCTGGCCGCCGGCGACGATGGCGCAGGTGTGGAATGCGCCGGCTGCGATCTGGGTGGCGCCGGTCAGTGATGAGACGTTGACCGCATTGGCCCTCGGGGAGATCGTGTTGCCGTTGCCCAGCTGTCCGAAGGTGTTGTCTCCCCAGCATCGAACCTGACCGCCCCCGATGGCGCAGGTGTGGGATGCGCCGGCTGCAATCTGTGTGACGCCGGAGACCCCAGTGGCCCCGACCGGAGTCGAACGGTCGGTGGTCCCGCCGTTGCCGAGCTGACCGGAGGAGTTGGCTCCCCAGCAGCGGACCTGGCCGCCGGCGACGATGGCGCAGGAGTGGAAGTCGCCGGCTGCGATCTGGGTGGCACCGGAGAGCCCGGTGACCGCCACCAGAATCGACGAGCTGGTGGTGGTGCCGTTGCCGAGCTGCCCGGAGGAGTTGTCTCCCCAGCAGCGGACCTGGACGCCGGCGACGATGGCGCAGGTGTGGAATGCGCCGGCTGCGATCTGGGTGGCGCCGGAGAGTCCGGTGACCGCCACCGGTGTCGACGAGCTGGTGGTGGTGCCATTGCCGAGCTGCCCGGAGGAGTTGGATCCCCAGCAGCGGACCTGGTCGCCGGTGACGATGGCGCAGGAGTGGCTGTCGCCGGCTGCGAGGTCGAGCGGTTGGGGACCGACCTCCTGGGGGTTGCTGGCGAAGCCGACCAATCCCGGGGTGGCGGTCGCAGTCAGCCCGGTGCTCTTCGAGCCGAGCTGCTTGGAGCGGTTGTCTCCCCAGCAGCTGATGAGCGACCCAGTGCTCAGCGCACAGGAGTGAGCGCTCCCGGCGACCACCTTGAGCGGGGTTGCGATCGTTGAGGCAGACTCGACCGGAACCAGGGCGACGAGCCTGCCGCCGATGCTCCCGTCCCCGAGCTGCCCGCTCGTTCCGTCGCCCCAGCACCGGACCTGTCCGGTCGAGGCCAACGCGCAGCTGTGCACCATCCCGGTGCTGATCCGGATGGCGCCGGAGAGTCCGGTGACGGCGACCGGGACGTTGCTGTCGGTGGTTCCGCCGTTGCCGAGCTGCCCGGAAGCGTTGGCTCCCCAGCAGCGGACCTGTCCGCCCGTGACGATCGCGCAGGTGTGTGACTCCGCGATGAAGGGGTCGCCGCCGGGACTGATCTGGGTGGCACCGGAGAGTCCGGTGACGGCGACGGGGGTGCTGCTGGTGGTGGTGGTGCCGTTTCCGAGCTGACCGGAGAAGTTGTCTCCCCAGCAGCGGACCTGGCCGCCGGCGACGATGGCGCAGGTGTGGAATGCGCCGGCTGCGATCTGGGTGGCGCCGGAGAGTCCGGTGACCGCCACCAGAATCGACGAGCTGGTGGTGGTGTTGTTGCCGAGCTGCCCGAAGCGGTTGTCTCCCCAGCAGCGTACCTGGCCGCCGGTGACGATGGCGCAGGTGTGGAGGACGCCGGCTGCGATCTGGGTGGCGCCGGAGAGTCCGGTGACCGCCACCGTTGTCGACGAGTTGGTGGTGGTGCCGTTGCCGAGCTGACCGGAGGAGTTGTCTCCCCAACACCTGACCTTGCCGTTCGGTACGAGGACACACGCGTGGATGCCCCGAGCTGCGATCTGGGTGGCGCCGGAGAGTCCGGTGACGCCGACCGGGGTGTTGCTGTCGGTGGTGGTGCCGTTGCCGAGCTGCCCAAAGGTGTTGTCTCCCCAGCAGCGGGCCTGGCCGCCGGCGACGAGTGCACAGTTGAAGAACCCTCCGACCGCAACCTGGGCGGCGCCGGAGAGTCCGGTGACGGCGACGGGATTGCTGCTCTCGGTGGTGGTGTTGTTGCCGAGCTGTCCAGAGGAGTTGTCTCCCCAGCAGCGGACCTGGCCCACGCTCAGGCCGACGCAGGTGTGGGCAGCACCCGTCCCGAGCTGGGAGACACCTGACAGGCCGGTCACCGCCACCGGACTCGGAGAGAAGGTTCGGAAATCGTTGCCCAGCTGGCCCAGCAGATTGGCGCCCCAGCACCGGACCGAGCCCTGGAGCCCCAGCTGGATCGGGTTGGAGTCGACCACTGCGCAGGTGTGTTCCAGACCGCCGGTGATGTCGACGGCGAGGGGGAGGTTGGTGACCTGTTGTGCAGTACTGATCCCGAAGGGAGCCTGACCCGAGAACTCGCCCTTGCCGAGCTGTCCCTCCCTGTTCGCTCCCCAGCACCTCGTCGTTGTCGTGGAGGCCGTCGTGGTGGACGACGAGACCACGCATGAGTGGGCGGCACCGACGCCGACCTTGGTGGCCTGCGTCACCCCGGTGACCGAGACCGGTGTCGACGAGCTGGTGGTGGTGCCGTTGCCGAGTTGTCCGTTGTCGTTGCGTCCCCAGCAGCGGGCCTGGCCGCCGGCGATGACCACGCAGTTGTGGGAGTCTCCGGCGTCCAGGGCGACTGCCCCCGAGAATCCGGGCACGGCCACTGGAGTCGACTGCGCAGGAGGACCCGGATCGCCGCCGAGCTGCGCCCCGTTGCCCAGCTGTCCGAACGTGTTGCGGCCCCAGCAGCGGACCTGACCGCCTGCCACGACGGCACAGGTGTGCGTCTCGCCGGCTGCGACCTGGGTGGCGCCCGAGAGTCCGGTGACCGCCACCGGGGTCGACGAGCTGGTGGTGGTGCCGTTGCCGAGCCGCCCGAACCCGTTGGCTCCCCAGCACCGGACCTGACCGCCGGCGACGATGGCGCAGGCGTGCGTGACCCCGACGGTGAGGTCGAGGGCTCCAGACAGCCCGGAGACGGCGACGGGAGCGGTGCTCGGGGTGGTGGTGCCGTTGCCGAGCTGCCCGGAGCCGTTCCCGCCCCAGCACCTGACCTCGCCACCGACGATGGCGCAGGTGAAGTTGTTCCCCGACTCGACGCGAGTCGCCGGGCCGGTCAGCCCCGCGACGGCGACCGGTACCGGGCTCGAGACCGTCGTCCCGTTTCCGAGTTGACCGGAGGAGTTGTCTCCCCAACAGCGGACCTGGCCGCTGGCGACGATGGCGCAGGTGTGGTTGTCGCCGGCAGCGACCTCGAGCACATCGCTGATCGCGCCGGAACCCCCCTGGAGTCTGGGGGCCACTGACGCCGTGCTCTCGACCGGAGTCGACGTGGCGCCGGCGGGGGCAGCTCCCGTGGCCAGGTACACGCCGGCCGCAACCAGCGCTGCGGCCAGCGAACGGACCATCACCCGCTGCACGGTGGACCCAACTGCGCACGACCGCACTGCACCCTGCATCGAGACCCTCCGTCTCCTACAACCCCATCGGAAGCGTAATGGGTCGCTGTCGGCACCTCAATCTGGCGGGACGGCGAATACCCGAATCAGATCCGTCGGGCGATCAGCGTGACGAGACCGGGATCGGCGCCGACGTGCTCGTCGAGGTCGATGACGACTCCCGGGTGGTCGGCCCGGGCGGACTCGACGATCCCGGGGATGTCCCGGGCCACGTGGTTGCCGCTGTGCAGGAACAACGGCACGAGCCGAACCCGGTCGGCCCCAGCGGTCACCGCTGCGGCGATGGCGTCGGCGATGCCGGGTTCGGCGAGCTCGAGGTAGGCCGGGTGCACGGGCACGCCGGCGACGTCGGCGACCCGGGCGCACAGCCGTTCGTGGTCGGTCTGGGCCGCCGGGTTGCGGCTCCCGTGTGCGATCAGCAGGACGGCGTCGGACACGGGGACCACGGTACGGTCCGTCGCCGTGGCCGACAACGCACCCGATGGCGAACCCGGACCGCCGCCGTCCCACGGTGTCGGGCCGCACCCCCGGCCGTGGCCCGACGACCCGCGACTCGACCCGGAGCTCCTCGCCGGAGGCGACCGTCGCAACGTGGTGGACCGGTACCGGTACTGGTCGGTCGAGGCGATCGTCGCCGACCTCGACACCCGACGGTTCCGGTACCACGTGGCCATCGAGAACCTGCGGCACGACCTGAACATCGGCACCGTCGTCCGCAACGCCAATGCGTTCGGCGCTGCAGCCGTACACGTGGTGGGCCGCCGGCAGTGGAACCGGCGCGGGGCGATGGTCACCGACCGCTACCTGCACGTCCACCACCATCCCGACCCGACGTCGATGCGGGCGGAGGCCGATCGGCTCGGTCTGGTCCAGGTGGGCATCGACGTGGTCGACGGCTCGGAGTCGATCGACGCCCGCCCGCTGCCCCGCGACTGCGTCCTGGTGTTCGGCCAGGAGGGCAGCGGACTGTCCCCGGAGGCGCTCTCGGCCTGCGCCGAGGTCCGTCACATCCCGATGTTCGGGTCGACTCGTTCGGTCAACGTCGGCGTGGCCTCGGGGATCGCCATGACCGCCTGGATCCGGGAGCACGGCCCCCGGCGTTGACGAGGTACCCCATGGGGGTATACTCGAGTCGTGAGCGGCTACTCCGACGACAAGCAGGCGTACCTGGTCCGGCTCCGGCGGATCGAGGGTCAGGTCCGCGGGATCCAGCGGATGGTGGACGAGGACGCCTACTGCATCGACGTGCTCACCCAGGTGGCCGCGGTGACCCGTGCCCTCCAGGGCGTCGCGCTCGGCCTGCTCGACGGCCACCTGCACCACTGCGTGGCCGACGCGGCCGCCGACCAGGCCGTGCTCGACGAGAAGCTCGCCGAGGCCTCGGCGGCCGTCGCCCGGCTGGTGCGGTCGTGAGTGGCACCGAGGCCTCGGCGACCGGCACCGAGAACTCGGCGACCGGCACCGAGGCGGTGACGGTCGCCGGTCTGGACCAGCTGGACCTGACGGTCACGGGCATGACCTGCGCATCCTGCGCCCAGCGTGTCGAGTCCCGGCTCAACGAGCTCGACGGCGTCGAGGCGACGGTCAACTTCGCGCTCGGGACCGCACGGGTCCGCCACCAGGACACGGTCGGCATCGACGGCATCGTCGGAGCGGTGGAGTCGCTCGGGTACGGCGCGACCCCCGTGGTCGACCGTCACGCACGTAACCGGGAACCCGGCCACGACCACCGCCACGATCACGATCACCGCCACGACCACCGCCACGACCACCGCCACGACGACCCGGCGGGTCTGACCCGGCGGCTGGTGGTGAGCCTGGTGTTCGGCCTGCCGGTCGCCGCCGTGTCCATGCTCTCCCCGCTGCAGTTCCCGGGCTGGCAGTGGTTCGCACTGGTGCTCACCACCCCGGTCGCGCTCTGGTGCGCGTGGCCGTTCCACGCAGCCGCGTTCCGGAGCGCCCGTCACCGGCTGGCGACCATGGACACGCTCGTGTCGATCGGGGTGCTCGCCGCCTACGGGGCGTCGCTCGTGGAACTGGTCCGGGGAGCGGACCACACCTACCTCGAGGTCGCCGCCGTCGTGCCGGCGTTCATCCTGCTCGGCCGCTGGCTCGAGGCCCGTGCCAAGCGCCGGGCGGGCGCAGCGGTCGAGGCGCTGCTGTCGCTCAACGTCGAGCACGCCACCCTGATCGAGCCTGACGGGACCGAACGCACCGTTGCGGCAGTCGACCTGCGGGTCGGTGACCGGTTCGTCGTGCGGCCGGGCGAGCGGATCGCCACCGACGGCGTGGTCGTCGAGGGCGCCGCTGCGGTCGATGTGAGCATGCTGACCGGTGAGAGCGTGCCCGTGGACGTCGCCGTGGGCGACGCCGTCGTCGGGGCCACGGTCGACACCTCGGGTCGACTGGTGGTCGAGGCCTCCCGGGTGGGAGCCGACACGCAACTCGCGCAGATGGCACGGCTGGTCGCCGATGCGCAGTCGGGCAAGGCGCAGGTCCAGCGCCTCGCAGACCGCGTCTCGGCGGTGTTCGTCCCGGTGGTCCTCGTGCTCGCTGCCCTCACGCTGGCGGTCTGGTCGCTGCTCGGCGACCCGACGGGTGGGTTGAGCGCTGCGGTGGCGGTCCTGATCATCGCCTGCCCCTGCGCGCTCGGCCTGGCCACTCCGGTCGCCCTGCTGGTCGGGACCGGGCGAGGAGCGCAGCTCGGCATCCTCATCAAGGGCCCCGAGGTGCTCGAGTCCACCCGTCGCGTCGACACGATCGTGCTCGACAAGACGGGGACGGTCACGACCGGGAAGATGTCGGTCGTCGACGTCGTCGTGGCGCCGGGGACCGACCCCGCCCGGGCGCTCGCGCTCCTCGGGTCGCTCGAGTCCGCCTCGGAGCACCCGATCGCCCGGGCCGTGGTCGAGCACGCCCGGTCCAACGGGGCCGCGGTCGTCGCTCCCGACGGGTTCGACAACCACGCCGGCCTGGGTGTCACCGGTGTGGTCCACCTGCACGACGACGCTCCGGTCCGGGTCGTGGCCGGTCGTCCGTCCTTCGTCGGTGGGTCCGGGCTGCTCCTGCCGCGGGCGCTGCGGTCGGTCGTCACCGAACAGGAGGCGGGTGGCCGCACCGTGGTGACGGCGGGCTGGGACGGCGCCGTCCGTGTGGTGGTCGCCGTGGCCGACTCCCCCAAGGACACGGCTGCGGACGCCGTCCGGGAGTTCCGCGCGCTCGGCCTCGCCCCGGTGCTGCTCACCGGTGACGCCGAGGCCCCCGCCCGGGCGGTCGCGGCCCAGGTGGGCGTCGACACCGTCGTGGCGGGCGTGCTGCCCCAGGGGAAGGTCGACGAGGTGCTCCGTCTCCAGCGGGACGGTCGCGTCGTGGCGATGGTCGGGGACGGTGTCAACGACGCCGCCGCCCTGGCGACGGCCGATCTGGGCATCGCCGTCGGCACCGGGACGGACGCGGCGATCGAGGCCTCGGACCTGACGCTGCTCGGTGCCGACCTGCGCGGAGCCGCTGATGCGATCCGGCTCTCCCGGCGGACGCTGGCCACCATCACGGGCAACCTGTTCTGGGCGTTCGCCTACAACGTGGCCGCCATCCCGGTGGCGGCGCTCGGATGGCTCAACCCGATGCTCGCCTCGGCGGCGATGGCCGCCTCGAGCATCTTCGTGGTCACGAACTCGTTGCGGCTCCGTCGGTTCCGTCCGCACCGGTGACCGTGAACGCCACCTCCTGGCCGTGCGCGACCTCGAGGTTGTGCCCGTCCGGGTCGACGATCACGCCGTAGTAGCCCGTGGGGGGTCCGGCGTCGGTGGGTCCCCACACCTCGAGGCCCTCCGCGGCGGCCCCGGCCAGGCGGCGGTCGACCTCGTCCCGGGAGTCGACCCCGACACCCAGGTGGGACCACCCCCCGAGCGTGTGGGTGACCGCGTGCTCGAGCAGCACCACCACGAAGGGTCGGGTGTGGTCGGTGATCCACGCCACGCGGGTCCCGTCCTCCGAGGTCCGACGGTGCACCGGCGTCATGTCCGCGTAGCGGCGGTAGAACTCGAGGCTGGCGTCGATGTCGGCGACGCTCAGCGCCACGTGGGTGAACCCGTGGTCGACCCGGCCGGGGGCGCCTCCGGCCGGCGCGGTCGCCGTCCCGTCGGCGGGTGCCGGCGCTGCGGCGTCGTGAGCCGCCATCGGGTCGGGATCGTCGGCCGGTGACACGCCCCCACGCTACGTTGCCCGGCGTGGATGCGTTCCGACTCGACGACCGGGTGGCGCTCGTGACCGGGGCCTCCTCGGGGCTCGGCGTCCAGTTCGCCCGGGCGCTCCACGGTGCCGGTGCCACGGTGGTGCTCTCCGCCCGACGGGCGGACCGACTCGAGGCCCTCGCCGACGAGCTCGGCGACCGGGTCGTCGTCGTCCCGGCGGACCTGACCGACGCCGCGGACCGGGAGCGGCTCGTCGAGCGGGCGATCGGGGCGACCGGGGTGCTCGACGTGCTCGTCAACAACGCCGGTCACGGCGTCCCCACGCCGGCCGAGGAGGAGCCCCTCGACCAGCTCGAGCTCACCCTCGCGGTCAACGTGACCGCCCCGTACCACCTGTCCCAGCTGGCGGCCCGCCACATGCTGGAGCGTGGGCGGGGGAGCATCGTGAACATCGCCTCCATCTTCGGCGTGGTCGGTTCGACGCCGCTCAAGGAGGCCTCGTACTGCGTGTCCAAGGGTGCGATCGTCAACATGACCCGGCAGCTCGGGGCCGAGTGGTGTCGGCGCGGGGTGCGTGTGAACGCGATCGCTCCCGGCTGGTTCCCCACCGAGATGACCCAGTCGACGATGTTCGACCAGGAGTCGGGGCGGTCCTACATCGAGCGAAACACGCCGATGGGCCGAGCCGGTGAACTGCAGGAGCTCGACGGTCCGCTGCTGTTCCTGGCGAGCGACGCGTCGTCCTACGTGACCGGCGAGGTGCTCGCCGTCGACGGCGGCTGGTTGGCCCGCTGAGTCAGGCGGTCCGGGTCAGGCGGTCCGGGTCCGGTGGTCCGGTTCGGGCGCAGCGGGTCAGGCGTCGGCCGGGACCCCGGGGAAGGGCACCGGGTCACCCGGTCGGGGCAGCGGCAACTTGTTCCACGCCATGAGCTCGGCGAGGTTGTCGGTGACGGCCCGCCACTCGAGGGGATCCCACCCGTCGGCCCGGCCGACGATGCTCAGGTCGGTGCCGACGTGGACGATCGCCGGGATCTCGGAGACGCCGAGCGCCCGGATGGCGGAGCCCTCGGGGTCGGCGAAGGTCAGGACCCGCTCGGCCCACGGACCCAGGAACGTCTCGGCGTCGTTGGCCGGGGCCCGCACGAGCCACGCCACCCGGCAGTCGGCGCCGTGGAAGTTGGTCAGGATCCGGCCTGCGGTCTCGAGCAGCCACGCGCTCTCGTGCGTGTACGGGTCGATGGCCACGACCACCAGGTGGAACATGGCGAGCTGGTCGGCGATCGTCAGGGACTCGCCGTCGACCGGGTGGAGTTCGACGTCTGCGGGCACGCTGCTCATCGAGCCCCGAAGGTAGCGCGGCGTACACTCCGGGCATGCACCCGATCGAGCGGCTCCGCTTCGTGGCCCGCTCCCAGGGGGTGTCCGCCGACGTGCTCGTGCCCGAGTCGGCCGCTGCGCTGATGGCCTTCCGGGGCGATCCGGCGGGCATGGTGGCCGCCTGTCGCCGGATCGTGGACCGTCAGGTCGACTGCGGTGCCCTGTGGTGGTTGTGCTCCCGGATCCTGTGCGGACTCGACGTGCTCGAGGAGGCGCGGTCGGCGGTCGAGGAGTTCTCCTCCGACCCGACCCCCGACCGTCTGGCGGCGGCGATCGACGAGCTGGGGGCGGCCGAGGTTCCCCACCTGCTCGAGGCGCGGGCCTGCGGGCCGGACTCGGCCCTGGTCGTCGGGACCACCCCGACGGACGGCGATCGGCCCGTGTGGTTGGTGGCCCCCGTCGGGACGGTGCTCCCGGGCGCCACCTTCGAGGTGCTGAGCGCCCGGTGGTCCGAGCGGGCCGGCGAGCGGAGCGGCCTGCGGGTCACCGACCTCGCCGCGTTCGACGCCGTCGTCCGGCCCGTCGGGCTGCTCCGGCCCGAGCGGGTGGCTCGACGTGCCGACTGCCCGGTGGCTCCGGAGCTCTTCCGCCTGGCCGGTTGAGCGCACCGGCCCGCCGCGTGCCGTTCGCGGATCCTCCCGCAGCGCCTCCGCTACGGTTCGCTCGGCCGAGGAGGTGCGTCGTGGGTCAGATCGTCGAGTTCCCGGTGAACGGGCACGTGGGCCGGGGCTACCTGGCGGTACCGGAGTCCGGTGCGGGTCCCGGTGTGCTCGTCATCCAGGAGTGGTGGGGGCTCGTCCCCCACATCGAGCAGGTCTGCGACCGGTTCGCCGAGGCGGGCTTCGTGGCCCTCGCTCCCGACCTGTTCGACGGGACCACCACGACCGAGCCCGACGAGGCCGGCAAGTTGATGATGGCGCTCAACCTGGACCGGGCCGCGCTCGAGCTGCGTGGTGGCATCGACCACCTCCGTTCCCTGCCGGCGGTGACCTCGGACGGTGTCGGCGTCGTCGGGTTCTGCATGGGCGGCGGTCTGGCGCTCGTGGTCGCCTGCCGTGAACCCGATGCGGTGGTCGCCTGCGCCCCCTTCTACGGGGTGATCCCCTGGGAGCACGCCGCCCCCGACTACTCGCGCCTGCGCGCCCCCGTGCGTGGCCAGTACGCGTCCGAGGACGGGTTCGCGTCGCCCGACCTGGTCCGGGCGCTCGAGCGTGAGCTCGTCGACGAGCGCGGGGTCGACGCCGTGTTGCGGATCCACGAGGGCGTGGACCACGCCTTCTTCAACGACCACCGGCCCGAGGTCTACGACGCCCGGGCCGCCGAGGCCGCCTGGGACGACACGGTCGGGTTCTTCCGGGCGACGATCCGCTGAGCACCCCGGTCGCCCCGGTGGCGGACGGTCGCGCGGGCCCGCGGGGAGGCGTCCGGTGCGGGTCCTGATCGTCACGAACGACCTGCCCCCTCGGGTCGGTGGCATCCAGTACTACGTGGACCAGCTCGCCCGTGGTCTGGTGGCCGCCGGGGATGAGGTCGTGGTGTTCGGTTCCACCTCTCCCGGGGCCGACGAGTTCGACTCGCTGGCTCCGTACCGGGTGGTGCGTCGGGCCACCCGGACCCTGCTGCCCGTCCCGCCGGTCGGCCGCCAGGTGGTGCGACTGGTGCGCGAGTGCGGTGCCGACGTGGTGGTCCTCGGTGCAGCCTTCCCGCTCGGGCTGCTCGCAGCCACGGTGCGGCGGCGCACCGGTGTCCCCGTGGTCGGCTTCACCCACGGGCTCGAGGTCACCGCCGCCCGCACGTGGTTGGGTCGGCGGTTGCTGCGCCGGATCGGTGCGTCCGTGGCGGCGCTCACCTACGTCTCGGCGTGGTGCGAGGCGGAGCTCCGGCCCGCCTTCGGCCCGGGCCCGCAGCACCGACGCCTCGCCCCGGCGGTCGACCCGGTCGAGTTCCGCCCCGGGGTGTCCGGTGCCGCCGTCCGGGAGCGGCACGGTCTCGGCGACCGCCCGGTGGTCGTCTCGGTGTCCCGGCTGGTCGAGCGCAAGGGGCAGGACACGCTCGTCCGCGTGCTGCCCGAGCTGCGTCGACGGGTGCCGGACACGGTGCTGCTGGTGGTGGGGGACGGTCCGCACCGTGCGGCACTGGAGGCCGAGGCGAGCCGACTCGGGGTGGCCGACCACGTCGTGTTCGCCGGTGAGGTTCCCGACGACGAACTGCCCGGTCACTACGCGGCGGGTGATGTGTTCGCGTTCGTCCCCCGGGAACGGCACGGGGGGCTCGAGGTCGAGGCATTCGGGATCGTGGTGATCCAGGCTGCGGCCGTGGGCGTCCCCGTGGTCGGCGGGGCGACCGGCGGCGTCCCCGACGCGGTCGGGGCGCCCGGTGCCGGGGTGCTCGTGGACGCGACCGACCACGAGGCCGTGGTGCGGGCCGTGGGGGGCCTGCTCGCCGACGACGACCGGCGCCTCGCGCTCGGTGCGGCCGGCGCCGAGCGGGTCGCGCGCGACTTCACCTGGCCCGCCCGGACCGTCGAGCTGCGGGAGCTGCTCGCGTCGGTCAGCCGAAGCGCCGGCGGAGCCAGTCGGTCAGTCGCCGGTTGACCTCGGCCGGAGCCTCCTGCTGGACCCAGTGGCCGGCACGGGGGACCAGGTGCACCTCGAGGTCCGAACACAGCGCCGGCATGCCGGCGGCGAGTTCGGGTCGCAGCGCCGGATCCCACTCCGCGGTCAGCATCAGGGTGGGCAGGTCGAGCGGTGTCGTCCCGAGCTGCGGGAACGTCGCCGCGTTGGCGTCGATGTTGCGGTACCAGTTGAGGCCACCGCGGAACCCGGTGCGCTCGAACGTGGTCACGTAGTGCTCCAGGTCCTCGTCGTCGACGATCACGTCGCCGACCGGGTCCAGGTCGTCGAGGTGCAGGAACGGGTTGGCACCGACGTCGGTGCCGCCGGTGTCATCGGTGCCGCTGGCGCCATCGGTGCCACCCGGGAGGTACGTCACCGGGTCCACCCCGCCGCGCAGCAGCTTCGTGAACAGGGTCCGGGCCCGGGGGTCGAGCACGGCCTCGGCCACGCCCGGTTCCTGGAACCAGAGCATGTACATGCGCTCGTCGTCACCGAACAGGCTCCGGAGCAGCTCGGTGGTCGGGAAGGGGAGGTAGGGCGTGCACACCCCGACCACGCCGGCGCACCGCGACGGGTGCAGCACGGGCATGGCCCACGCCACGAACCCACCCCAGTCGTGACCGACGAACACCGCCCGTTCGGTGCCGAGATCGTCGAGCAGCCCGACCAGGTCGTCGCAGAGGCGGTCCATCCGGTAGGCCTCGCGGGGTTCGGGGGCGTCGCTGTCGCCGTAGCCGCGCATGTCGGGTGCGACGGCCGTGAACCCCGCTGCGGCCACCGCAGGGAGCTGGTGCCGCCAGGAGTGGGCGAGCTCGGGGAATCCGTGGCAGAACACGACCGGCGGCCGGGTCCGGTCGACGTCGCCGTCGATCGACGTCACCGACAGTGTGACCGACCGACCGGTGCCGTCGACCACGGTGACCGGGCGCGTCGACCCGGCGGCGGGGGTCACGACCAGATGGCGGACCAGGCGTCGGCGAGCCAGCGGCCGACCAGGTCGCCCACCAGGAGCGACGCTGCGACGAAGCCCAGCGTCATGGCACCCATGATCACCCACGTCCGGGTGGGGATCCTCCCCTCGTCGGGGATCCCGGGGACGCGCCGACGGATCTGGGCGATGGTCCGCTCGGCCCACGCGAACGGCAGGAGGCTGAGGCCGATCACGATGGTGACCCACCCGGGCCCCGGCAGCGGCAGCAGTGCGATGCCGAGACCGATCAGCCCGAACCCGCCGACGATCCGGGCGATCCGGATGAGCACCCCCCGGCGGAGCTCCTCGTCGGTCTCCTCGGCCCGGCCGGTCCGGCGCTCGGCCTCGAAGGCGGCCTCGCGGACCAGTTCCCGGGCGGCGGCCGCAGGGTCGTCGGGTCGGTGCTCGGCAGGTTCCTCGGACACCACGAGAGTATGGACGAACGAGGCGTCCGGCTTCAGTCGCTCCGGGCCGCCGTCGCCGCGTCGAGGTCGGCGACGACGCCCTGCACCACTGCGGCGAGATCCGGACCGAGTCCGTCGAGCACACCCTCGGGCAGGTCGTCGCCGAACCGGAGCCGTTCACACCCGACGGGGGTGTCGTCGTCGCGCATCCACGCCGAGTGCAGCAGGACCGGCACGCACTCGCGTCCCGGCGGGGCGAGCACGGCCACCGGTCCGCGGCCGACGTCGCCGGCGTCGAACACCTCGACACGGAACCCGTCGTCGGACAGCACCGGGAGGACGACCCAGCCGTGCTGGCCGCCCCGGGCCCGGTCGAGGTCGGGGGCGAAGGTCGGCGACGTGATGTGGTCGCCGGTGTCGGCGAACTCCCACCGGCTGTGGACCTCGAGCGATCCCCGTCGGAACGACACGAGCGAACCGGGCGTGTCACCACCGGGCAGCGGTCCGACCCGGTCCCCGTACAGCTCGACGGCGCGTTGCGACACCGCGCCGGGCCGGTAGCCCTGGTAGGCGACGTGGTGCAGGACCGGGGACCCGAGCGCCTCCAGGCTCCAGTCCATGGCGGAGAGCTCCAGGTTCCAGCTCCACTCGTCGCAGTGGCGGGCCTCGACCTTCTGCTGCTGGGTCACCGGGTCGAAGAGGACCTCGGAGATCGTGCTCGGTGCCATGGCGGTGTTGTAGAAGCCGATGAGCCCGGGGTCGACCGGTCGGCCGAGCGCATCGCGGTCGCCTTCCTGGAGCTTGAACCCGAGGTCCATGCGGTCCATGTGCTCGAACAGGACGCGGACGCCGTCGCTGTCGTCCCAGCAGGCGTAGAAGTGGCCGGTGGTCGGGGCGACCCGGAACGGGGTGCCCTCGTGCGGGGTGCCGTTCGGGGACTCGAGCAGGGCGTCCTTGCGGACCAGGTACACCGCGGCGTCGTCGTCGATGGTGACCGTGCGCGGCCCCCCGGCCATCTCGCCGGGGTCGGCCTTGAAGTTGCCGGAGTCGGCCAGGACGAGATGGTCCCGGGTCTGGCTGACCGTGTGGGACGACCCGAACACCACCCCGTTGCTGATCGGCCAGACGCTGACCTCGGTCCCGAGTCCGTCCCAGTGCACGACGTGGAGCTGCGTACTGCCGTCCGCGTTGAACGACTGCTTCACCGTCCAGAGGCACTGGCGCTCCGGGTCGACGACCGGGTGCGCGGTCGAGAAGTAGAACGGCAGGACCTGGTCGCCCGGGAGGGTCGCCGGGCCCCACGACCGCTGCGATCCGACCTCACCGAGGAAGCCGAGGGTGTCGGGGTCGACCTCGACCGGTCGGCCGACGTCCCAGGTGGCGAACAGCCGACCGTCCCAGGGCAGCGGCGCCGTGTTGGCGGCGTTGGGGAACCCGAACGGCGAGACGTAGCCGGTCGGTCCCGGGAGGAAGGTCTCGGCGGCGGCCCGGTGGAGCCGTTGCGAGGGCGTGTCGACCACGTTGGTCCGCCACGCGAACCGGTCGTCGCCGGCGCCGTGCTGGCCGGGCCGCAGCGAGAGCCGGCACATCACCCCGAACCCGAACAGGGCGAAGGGGAGGTCGGTGGCCACCTGCGGGGCGCTGAACACGGCGTCGCCGCGGATGCCCTCGGGCCAGGAGCCGGCCACGACCCGGAGGTCGAGGTCCTGGTGCCGGGCGGAGATCGCACTCGTGGGGACGGACATGGGCTGCTCCGTTCGTGCTCTGGGCGTTGCGCTCTGGGCGGCGGACCGCGGTGAACAGCGTGAGTTTACGCCGTTCACCGACGCGGTCAACCGTGACCGGGCCCGGTGGAGGATCCCGGTCCCTCCGTGAGCGGACGCTGCTCGGTGCGACGGGGGTCACATCGGTCCCCCGGGCATTTATTGCTAAATGTTGGTGTTGTGACAGGCGTGACCGACACCGCAACCCGGAACCGCAGCAGCAGCGACCCCGTGTCGCAGTACCTCGAGGAGATCGGCCGACACCAGCTCCTCACGCCGGACCGGGAGAAGACGCTCGCCCGGGCGATCGCCGCCGGTCAGCGCGCCGAGGCCCGTCTGGCCCGGGCGGAGTCCGATCCGGCCGGAGCGCCGGTGACCGCTGCGGAGCGGCGTCGGCTGCGTCAGGAGGTCCGGGCGGGCCGTGACGCCGCCGAGGCGTTCGTCAACGCCAACCTGCGGCTCGTGGTCTCGGTTGCCAAGCGCTACCAGTCCTCGGGGGTGCCGCTCCTCGACCTGATCCAGGAGGGCAACCTCGGGCTCATCCGTGCCGTCGAGAAGTTCGACGCAGAGAAGGGGTTCCGCTTCTCCACCTACGCCGTGTGGTGGATCCGCCAGTTCATCTCGCGTGGGATCGCCAGCAGTCGCTCCTCCGTCAGGCTGCCGTCCCGCGCCAACGACGAACTCCTCCGGGTCCGGGAGACGACGAACTTCCTGGAGCAGACCCTCGGCCGGGCGCCGTCGATCGCCGAGCTCGCCGATGCCTCCAACCTGAGCGAGGAGCGGATCCTCGAGCTCCAGCGGGTGTCGGCCGATCCGGTGTCGCTGTCGTCGACGATGAGCGACGACGGCACCGCCGAGTTGGGCGACTTCATCGAGGACGAGCGGGCCACGGCCGAGCTCGAGGGTGTCGGATCGCAGCTGCTGCCCGAGGAGTTCGCCGAGATGATGTCGGTGCTCGACGACCGCGAGCGGCTCATCCTGAGTCTCCGGTTCGGGTTCGGTGACGGTGAGCCGAGGTCGGTCGCCCAGGTGGCCGAGGAGATCGGACTGTCCCGGGAGCGGATCCGCCAGCTCGAGCACCGTGGGCTCGCCAAGCTGATGCACCCGTCGTGGCGGGCGATGACCCGCTACCTGACCTGATGTCCCCTCCGGTGGCGGACTCCCTGTCCCTCCGGGAGGTCGCCGACCGGCTCGGGGTCCACTACATGACCGCCTACCGGTACGTGCGCAACGGGCGGTTGCCGGCTCACAAGGTCGGTGATGAGTGGCGCGTCGATCCGGGTGACCTGGCGGCCCTCCGTCCGGGCACGCGACGGAATCCCGCCCGTCGGGGCGCCCCGGACCGTGACGAGTCACGTCGACGACTCGAGTCCCGGCTCCTCGCCGGCGACGAGGCCGGTGCGTGGGGTGTCGTCGAGACGGCGACCGCTGCGGGCGCCGATCCGGCGGAGGTCCTCACGTCCCTCGTCGCTCCGGCGCTCGAACGGATCGGCGCACAGTGGGCGGCGGGGGAGCTCTCCGTCGCCGACGAGCACCGCGCCACCGCAGTGGCCCACCGGTTGGTGGCCCGGCTCGGGCCGTCGTTCGTCCGGCCCGGACGACGCCGGGGGACCGTGGTGCTCGGGTCCGTGGCCGGCGACCGTCACGCGCTCCCCACCGCGATGCTGGGCGACCTGCTCCGTGGTGAACGTTTCGAGGTGGTCGACCTGGGCCCCGACACCCCTGCGGAGTCGTTCGTGGCGACCGCCGTCGCCGTCGACCGACTCCAGGCGGTCGGGATCTGCGTGTCCGACTCGGGCCTGCTCGGCACGGTGCCCGACTTCGTCCAGACCGTCCGGGCCGGGCTCGACGATCCTGCGGTCCCCGTCCACGTCGGCGGGTCGGCGATCACCGATGTGCGACTGGCGCAGCAGGTCGGGTCCGACGGGTTCGCATCGGACCCGTCCGAGGTCGTGGCCCTGTTCGCATCGCCCCGGGTGTCCGTGCTGGACTGACCCGCATGACGACGGGACGTTCGGCGCTGGTCGCCTCGGTGACCGAGGACCTGCTCAACGACGTGATCCTGGTGCTCGTCGGCGCCGGCATCCCGGTGGAGCCGCTCGAGCACGCCGTGGCCCTCCCGGGCATGGGGGAGGTGGACCTCCGCCTCGAGCTGACCGTCACCGGCGGCCGCGTCGAGCCGCGGCCCGATGCCGAGGGTCGGGTCCGGGCGATCGCCACCGGCATCGGCGTGGTCTCGGTCCGGGGCAGCGCCTACTCCGGTGAGGAGGCCGACGCCGGGGCCCTCGGGCTCCCCGAGGTGCCGGCCCCCATCCCCGTCCGGGTCGAGGCGCTCGTCGCTCCGACCATCGAGCTGCGCCCGGACTCGACCCTGGCGGTCGGACTCGACCTGGCCGGGGCCGAGCTCGTCTCCCTGCTCGTCGACCCCGACGCCGCGGTCCCCCCCGACGTGGACCCCGACGCCTGGTCCGGGATCACCCAGATGGTCCAGGTGATGTTCCACTCCCTCGGCGACGACCTGTGGGCGGCACTGGGGGAGCACGTCGGCGAGCTCGGGACCGAGCTGGGACCCGAGGTCGGCGCGGTGCTCGAGGGGGTTGGGGTGGCGCCCGGTCCGGCCGAGGTCCGCGTCGGCTCCGGCACGATCACCGTCGCCTTCCCTGCCACCGACTCGACGGTGGGTCAGGCCGAACCGGTCCCGGTCGCCGGCAAGCGGGTCGGTGTCGGACTGTCGGCCTCGGGGCTCGACCACCTGGGCCGCCTGCTCCTCGAGCGGGTGCTCGGGGCGGCACGGCTGCCCTTCGAGGTGGAGCTCGAGGTGGGGGAGCAGCAACTCGGCAGCAGCCTCCGCAACACCCGGATCTTCGACCGGCTCCCGGACCTGCGGCCGACGCTGCGGACCGAGGTCCGGCCCCGGCTGCTCGACGGTCGGCTCGAGGTCAGCCTCCGCGCCGCCTGGGTCGAGCTGCCCTCGGTGGTGCCGTCGATCCTGAACGACCTCAGCCGCCGGGCCGGTGGACTCGTCTCGCTGGCCCCGCTGCGCGTCCGGCTGCCCGCCACCATCGGCGTCCCGGTCGGGGACGCCGGCGACACCATCCCGGTGCACGTCGAGGAGCTGCGGCTCACCTCGACCGGTGTCGGTGTGTCGCTGGCACTGGACTGACCGGGTCCGCACGTGCCGACCGCAGCGCTGCGACCGATCCTCGCCCGGGACGGCATCTTCAACGTCCGCGACCTGGGCGGCCTCCCCGTGTCCGGTGGTGCGGTCCGCGCCGGTGCGCTCGTCCGGGGTGACGCCCTCCACCGTGCCGGTCCCGAGGCCACGGCGGGGCTCGTCGACCACGGGGTCGTCGCCGTGATCGACCTGCGGGATGCCGCCGAGCGCGAACGGGAGGGGACGTTCGCCGCCGATGGCGTCGAGGTCGTCCACGCGCCCGTGCTCGACCCGCACTACGAGTGGTACGACCGGGACGCCACCCTCGAGGAGCGCTACGTCGAGATCCTCGACACCTTCGCCGACCGGTTCGCCGTCGCCGTGGACGTGGTGGCCCGTGCCGACGGTGGCGTCGCCTACCACTGCGCCGTCGGCAAGGACCGGACCGGACTGCTCACCGCCCTCCTGCTCGGCGTGCTCGGGGCGGACGACCAGGCGGTCGTCGAGGACTACGCCCGTTCGTCGCGGGCCACGACCATCCAGGCCAACTGGGCGATCTTCCGGGGGGTGTACGACCGTCCGGTCAGCGACGAGGACCTGGCGACGGGCGTCTGGTCCGCCCGTCCGGAGACCATGGAGGCGACGCTCGCCTGGCTGCGATCCGCCCACGGAGATGCGAGCAGGTACCTGACCGCAGCGGGCGTCGACCCCGGCGCGCTGGCGGCGCTCCGGGAGCGGTTGGTCGAACCCGTCTCCGCCGGCTGAGGTCCGACCGCGGAATACCCGGTGGCCGCGCCGGGTTGCTGCGTGCATGCTGAACACCGGCGATCTGGTTCCCGACTTCACCCTGTCCGACCAGAGCGGCACCCCCCGATCCCTCGAGTCGCTGCTCGCCGACGGACCCGTGGTGCTGTTCTTCTACCCCAAGGCCATGACCGCGGGCTGCACCAAGGAGTCCTGCCACTTCCGGGACCTGGCCGGTGAGTTCGCCGCCGTCGGTGCACACCGCGTGGGCATCTCCGCCGACCGCGTCGACAAGCAGGCGGCGTTCGACGCCAAGCACTCCCTCGGCTACCCGCTGCTGTCGGACCCGGACCGGGCGGTGGCGAAGCTGTTCGGGGTGAAGCGTCCCGGACCGATCATGAACAAGCGTGCGACGTTCGTGATCGGCACCGACCGCCGGGTGCTGTCCGCCATCTCGTCCGAGACGAACATGGACGTCCACGCCGACCAAGCGCTCGACGTGCTGCGTCGGGCCACTGCGAGCTGACCCCGACCCGCACCGGCGGGAGCACCCGCTGGGTGCTCTTCGACCAGCTCGACCCCGGTCTCCCCGCCGTCACCGGAGCCGATCCCGCCACCGACACGGTCCTGCTCGTCACCTCGCGGCGACTCGTGGAGGGCCGGCCGTGGCACCGACAGCGACTCCACCTGATCCTGAGCGCAGCGGCGCACTTCGCCGAGGACCTGCGCTCGGCGGGGTTCACCGTCGACGAGCGGACCGCCCCGACCCTGGCCGACGGACTCGCGGCGCACGTCGCCGAGGTGCGACC
This sequence comes from uncultured Actinomycetes bacterium, assembly GCA_903852755.1. GTDB lineage: Bacteria > Actinomycetota > Acidimicrobiia > Acidimicrobiales > Microtrichaceae > SXMI01. The sequence goes on from CAINRS010000073.1 coordinate 28,438, forward strand.
GGACGAGGTGGTCGCCACCGAGGCGAACTCACCCGGCGGGCGGCGCCTCCAGCATCGGCTCGGTGTCCGGACGCTGCGTTCGACGCAGTTCCTGTGCCACCCCGAGCACTTCGAGGAGTGGGCCGGGTCCCGGCGCGGTCGGCTCCGCATGGAGGACTTCTACCGGTGGCAGCGCATCCGGCTGGGCGTGCTCGTCGACGGGGACCAGCCCGTCGGTGGCGTGTGGAACCTCGACGCCGAGAACCGTGAGCCACCGCCCCGGGACGGACGGTCCTGGCCGGCGGTCCCGCCGATCGGCAAGGACGCCATCGACGGCCGGATCCTGGCGTCGCTGCCGGCGTCGTGCGTCGGGGCACCTCCCGACGGCCGGTGGCCGGTCACCCGGGCCCAGGCGCTCGAACGGCTCGGTTCGTTCATCGCCCACGGGCTGCCGGTGTTCGGGCCCCACGAGGACGCCATGCTCGCTGCCGAGTGGAAGCTCGCCCACTCGGTGCTGTCCTCGAGCCTCAACCTGGGGCTGCTCC
>CAINRS010000074.1 GCA_903852755.1 uncultured Actinomycetes bacterium
CTGCTGGTCGTCCTGCTCGGGGTGCTGGGCCGCATCGCGCTCCGGCTCCGCATCTCACCGATCCCCTTCTACCTGCTGCTCGGACTCGTCGTCGGTGTGTCGGGAGCGGATCGGACGGTCCAGACCCAGGAGTTCGTCGACCTCGCCGCTGACATCGGAGTGCTCCTCCTCCTGTTCATGCTCGGCCTCGAGTTCACCCCGCGCGAGCTCACCGGTGAGCTCCGTCGGCACGCCAGGTCGGGTGTGGTCGACCTGGTGCTGAACGCAGCCCCGGGTGCCGTGATCGGACTGGTCCTCGGGTGGTCGCCCGTCGCATGCGTCGTCCTGGCCGGCGTGACCTACATCTCGTCCTCCGGGGTCGTGTCCAAGCTGATCGACGACCTGGGTCGACGGGGCAACAGGGAGACCTCGGTGGTGCTGGGCATCCTCGTGCTCGAGGACCTGGCGATGATCGTGTTCCTCCCCGTGCTCGGCGTCCTGCTCTCGGGCATCGGGTTCGCCTCGGGGCTGTTCGACGTCGCCGTGGCGGCGTCGATCGTGGCGGTCGTCGTGATCGTCGCCCACCGGTACGGCGACCGGCTCAGCCGGATGCTCTGGTCCGGGTCGGACGAGGTCCTGCTCCTGAGCGTCCTCGGACTGGTGCTGCTCGTGGCCGGGGTGGTCGAACAGGTGGACGTCTCGGCGGCGGTCGGGGGCGTTCATGGTCGGCGTCGGCCTGTCCGGTCCGGTGCAGGAACGGGCCGCCGACCTGATCGGCCCGTTGCGCGATCTCTTCGCAGCGCTGTTCTTCCTCCTGTTCGGCCTCGAGGTCGACCTGGCGTCGGTGCCCCCGGTGCTGCTGCCGGCAGCGGTGCTCGCCGTGGTCGGGGTCGTGACCAAGGTGCTGACCGGCGAGATCGCCGGCAGGTGGGCCGGCCGGGGTCCCCCGGGTCGGTGGCGGGCCGGCACGGCGCTGGTGGCCCGGGGTGAGTTCTCCGTCGTCATCGCCGGCCTCGGCGTTGCCGCCGGTGTCGAGCCGGAGCTCGCACCGCTCACGGCGGCCTACGTGCTGATCGTCACGACCACCGCCTCGCTCCTGGTCCGGTGGGATCGGCCGCCTGCGTGGTGGCCCGGGGCCGGTCGGGGCGGGACACCCCGGCGGGCCGTGCCGTCGGGCTGATCCGTCGCAGCGGGGCTGAGGCTGGCCCGCAGGTCGCGGCGCCGGTAGCGTCGAGCGCCGTGCAGGAATTCCTCGACGCCATCCAGTCCGACGCATCCGGTGACGACCTCGCCGCCATCCCGATCCCGGAGTCCTACCGGGCCGCCCACGTCCTCCGGTCCGAACAGGACATGTGGGAGGGCGTGGCCTCGGAGGACAAGGACCCACGCCAGTCGCTCCACGTGGGCGAGATCGCCACTCCGGAGATCGCTCCGGACGAGGTCTACGTCGCCATGATGGCGAGCGCCATCAACTTCAACACGGTGTGGACCTCGATCTTCGAGCCGCTGCCGACCTTCGGGTTCCTCGACCGGCTCGGCCGTGAGTCGGTGTGGGGGGCCCGGCACGCGCAGGACTACCACGTCGTCGGCTCGGACGGCTCCCGCGTGGTGGTGCGCGTCGGCTCGGCGGTGCGCAACTGGAAGCCGGGCGACCGGGTCACGATCCACTGCAACCACGTCGACGACCAGGACCCCTCGGCGCACAACGACTCGATGCTGGCGGCCAACCAGCGCATCTGGGGGTTCGAGACCAACTTCGGCGGGCTCGCCGACCTCGCCGTGGTCAAGGCGAACCAGCTCATGCCCAAGCCGTCGCACCTGACCTGGGAGGAGGCGGCGGTCAACGCGCTGTGCTCCTCGACGAGCTACCGGATGCTGGTCGGCAACCACGCCGCCCGCATGAAGCAGGGTGACGTCGTGTTCATCTGGGGGGCGACCGGTGGCATCGGTGCCTACGCGACCCAGCTGGTGCTCAACGGCGGCGGCATCCCGGTGGGCGTGGTGAGTTCGGAGAGCCGGGTGCAGCTCCTGCAGGCGATGGGGTGCGAGGCCGTGATCGACCGCCGTGCCGAGGGGTACCAGTTCTGGTCCGACGAGCACACCCAGGACGAGTCCGAGTGGCGTCGACTGGGCAAGAAGGTGCGCGAACTCGTCGGGGAGGACCCCGACATCGTCTTCGAGCACCCCGGCCGCTCGACCATGGGTGCGTCGGTGTTCATCGCCAAGAAGGGCGGCACGATCGTCACGTGTGCCGCGACCTCCGGCTACATGATCGAGTACGACAACCGTCACCTGTGGATGAAGCTCAAGAGCATCGTCTCCAGCCACTTCGCCAACTACCAGGAGTCGTGGGAGATGAACCGGCTGATCGACCGCGGGGTCATCCAGCCGGTGATGAGCGAGGTCTTCACGCTGGAGCAGACCGGCGACGCGGCGCTGAAGACCCACCGCAACCAGGGTGAGGGCAAGCTCGGCGTGCTGTGCCTCGCGCCCGAGGCCGGGCTCGGCATCACCGATCCGGAGAAGCGGGAACGTGTCGGTGTCGACCGCATCACGCTCTACGAGCGTCACGCCCGCGGCGAGCTCTGACCGTCACGAACGACGAACCCCCGGTCCGTCACCGATCCACCACCGATCCACCACCGATCCACCAGGAGGCTGTTGTGAGCGAGCACGACGACGCAACGTCCGGAATGCTGACCGAGATCGACCACGTCGCCATCGCGGTGCGCGACCTCGACGCTGCGGTCGACTTCTACCAGCGGGCGTTCGGTGCGACCGTCTCTCACCGCGAGGTCGTCGAGTCCGACGGCGTCGAGGAGGCGCTGGTCAAGGTCGCCGACTCCTACATCCAGCTCACGGCGGCCACCCGGCCCGACTCGCCGATCGCCAAGGCGATCGAGAAGCGGGGTGAGGGGCTGCACCACATCGGCTACCGGGTCGACGACTGCCAGGCGGCGCTCGACGCCATGGTTGCAGCCGGTGCGACACCCATCGACCAGGCGCCCCGACCGGGGAGCCGGGGCACCACGGTGGCCTTCGTCCACCCCAAGGGTGCGTTCGGGACACTGATCGAACTCGTCCAGGAGTGACGCCTGGTCCCGGTCGGCCCCGGCGGGCACCCGGGCCGCGGCCACCGGCGCGCGATCCGGCCGCTGCGTCGCCGGGCGACGAGCTGAACTCCGCTCAGACGGGGGCCTCGACTTCCAACGCCGGAACCCGTTCCGCTGGCTGACTCGCACGCAACTGCGCGACCAGGTCGTCACGGAGTGATCGCACCGCCGGGTCGTCCCACCGGTTGACCTGTTGCAGGGGGTCATCGGTCAGGTCGTAGAGCTCGCCCTCGGTCCCGTCGTGCACGGCCCCCGGCAGGTAGGTGGTGCACACCCAGCCGTCGCGGGTGATGGTCCGCAGGTACACGCCAACGCCGAACAGCTCCGAGTCCCACGCCGTGAGCTGCTCCTCGACGCCCCGGTCGGCGGCGTCGGTGTCGGAGGTCGGTAGTCGCTGCCCCTGCATCCACTCGGCCGCCGCCAGCCCGGCGATCGACGCGAACGTCGGGGCCAGGTCCACCAGACCGACGGGTGCGGTCACGGTCGCCGGCTCCACCCCGGCCGACGGTGCTGGCCGCCAGATGAGCGGCAGCCGCATCAGTCCGTCGACGTGGTATGGGCCCTTGAACAACAGACCGAAGTCGCCCTGCAGCTCGCCGTGGTCGGTGGTGAACACGACGTCGACCGTGTCGGTCCAGCCGCGACGGTCGACCTCGGCGAGGACCCGGCCGATCGCCTCGTCGATGAGTTCGACCTCGATGGCGTTCATGGCGTTGACCTCTCGCACCTGGTCAGCGGTCAGCGTCGACGGCACCCAGCGGGTGGGCGCCTCGTAGTTGGACACGAGCTCGCCGTCGTACCAGAGGCGCCAGTGTCGGGGCTTGTCGTCGAGCAGACGCTCGCGCTCCGCAGCGGACTCCGGGTAGCCGGCCGGCAGGTCGACGTCGCGCCACGGGACCCGGTGGAGCTCCGACTGCGGTGGGTCCCAGGGGTGGTGCGGGTCCGGGAAGCTCATCCAGCAGAACCAGTCGTCGTCCGCGTCCAGGCCGCCGAGCCACTCGATCGTGCGCTCGGCCACCCAGTCGGTGTGGTACCAGTCGCGGGGAATCGGGTTGTGCTTGACCTGCGGGGCGCCGGTGTCGCCGAACCCGGCGGCGTTGACCTCCAGGTCGGCGTCGACGACCGAGTAGAAGTCTCCGGCCACCTCGGGGTGCTCGGCACCGATCCACCGGGCGTAGTGCAGCCAACCGGTCGCACCGTGGGTGGCGAAGCGCAGGTGGTCGAACCCCCGGTGCGGACCGGTGCCGCCCCCGAA
>CAINRS010000075.1 GCA_903852755.1 uncultured Actinomycetes bacterium
CCGCTCACGACCAGCGTGCCGGCCCCGATGTGCACCACGGAGATCGAGTGCCCGCCGGCACCACCACCGGCGCCGCCGCCACCACCACCGACGCCGCCGCCGCCACCGCCGGCGCCACCGCCGGCGTTCCCACCGGACTTGTCGGCCCCCTGACCGCCGTTGCCGCCGTTGCCCCCCGCACCGCCGGCCTGGCCGGCGCCCCCGACGCCGCCCGAGGACGACGTGACCGACGAGCCCGTGACCGTCACCGACGAGCCCACGGCGTAGATCCCGAAGGAGCCGCCGCCGGAGCCGCCGCCGACGGAGCCGGGTGCGCCACCGTTGCCGCCGGCGCCGCCGCCGCCACCACCGCCGCCGTTCTGGAAGGCCGTGGTCTTGCCGCCGCCGCCGCCGCCGCCACCGCTGCCGGGCTGGCCACCGGAGCCGCTGGTCCCCGAGGTCGGGGAGAACAGGTCCGCACCGGTGATGGCGTTCGAGCCGCCGCCACCGGGACCGCCGGGAGCGCCGCCACCACCGCCGCCACCGGGCTGACCGTCGAACCCGCAGCTGACCCAGTTGGCGCAGCCGCGAGCACCACCGGCGCCACCTGCCGGGCCCTCACCGGACCCGCCGTCGGAGCCGAGCGACGTGCCCACGCCGCCGCCGCCGCCCTGACCGCCTCGGTAGGTCGTGCCGCTGCCGCCCGGGCCGCCCGAGGCGAGCCCGCTCACACCACCGCGGGTGCCGTTGCCTCCCGACGCCGCCTGTCCGGGCCCTCCGGGGGCGCCGGTGCCGGCTGTCGCTGGCTGCGCGGTGACCGTCGAGTCGGCGACCGTGACGCTGGATCCGCCGGTGGCTCGGATGCCGTAGGTGCTGCTGCCCGGGCCGCTGGGTGAGCCGCTGTTCACGTTGACCCCGGTGAGCACGACCTGGGACGCACCTGCGACCAGGAGGCCGGTCGGGTTGGGTCCGAGTCCACCGGTGATGGTGGTGAGCGGGGCGTTGTTGGACCCGATCGCCACGCCGCTCGATCCGCCGACCACCTGCACCGCCCCGGCGGCACCGCTCGTGCGGGCAGCGCCGTTGATCGTGAAGCCGGCGATGGACGCCCCCGTCACCCCGTCGAACGACACCGCCGGACCGGGTGTGGTGCCGTTGATGGTGGTCACGCCTCCGGGTGGGAAGTCGTCGAACGTCGAGTTCCAGCCGCCGACGATGCTCACACCGCTCGCCACGCTGACGGTCTCGTTGTAGGACCCCGTCGCCACCCTGATGGTGCGGACGTTCGGAGTGCTGAGCGCGTTGGCCTGGGCCTGGGCGATCGACGCGCAGGGGTCGAGGATGGGCCCGCAACCGGAACCGGACCCACCGCCGACGCGGACGAAGTACTTCGGGGCAGGGTCGACGTTGACGGTCACCCTGATCGGTGCCGACGTGGAGGTCCCCAGCGAGTTCGTGAGGATCAGTCGGGCGGTGTAGGTGCCGGGGTTCAGGTAGAGGTGCGACGGGTTGGGGGAGAAGTCGAGACCCGAGCCGTCACCGAAGTCCCACTGGTAGGTGAGATCGGTGCCGGTGCCGGGGAGCGAGCCGCTGGAGTCGAACCGGACGGTCAGCGGAGCGTCGCCGATGGTCGGCGAGGCGCTGGCGATCGCCGTCGGTCGTCCTGCGGGGGCCGTCGTGGTGGTCGTGGTGGTGGGACCGGGTGGGGCCGGCGGGACACAGCCGACCGCCAGGAACCCGAGCGCTGCGATCGCAGCAACGACGACTCGACGTGCGTGCATGTCCATCCCCCGGCTCACCCGTTCGCCCAACGCCACCGAGAGTGATACAAGGACTCTCTCTCATTGTCAATAAGGCTTCCTGAATCAGGGCGAGGTTCCGACGGTGGTCGGGTCGACCCATCAGATGGACTCAGGGTCAGCTGGTGGTCGTCCCGTTGTCCCAGACCCGGAGCAGCAGTCCGTTCGGACCGGCCAGGCCCGCTGGGCCGGCGTTGCCGATGCCGGCGCCGGCACCGTCAGGGGGGCAGCCCTCGGCTGGGAACCCAGCACAGGCACCCCGAGCCCCTCCTCCACCGCCGCCGGCGGGAGTGGCGAGCGCCCCTCCGGCGCCACCGGCTGCCGGGATGGCAGGACGGCTGGAGGTGGTGGCCGTCACGGTGAGCGTGCCGGTTCCGAGGTGGAAGATGGCGACCGAGTGGCCGCCGGCGCCGCCGCCGGCACCGCCGCCACCGCCGCCGGCACCGCCACCACCGCCACCGGCGCCACCGGAGGCGGCACAGCACGAGTCGTTGCCGCCGTCGCCACCACGTCCACCGTCGCCACCACGTCCACCGGCCTGCCCGATACCGCCGACACCTCCGGATGACGAGGTGATGGTGGAGGAGTTCACGTTGATGCTGGCGTTGACAGCGTAGAGACCGAAGGACCCGCCACCCGAGGTGCCACCGATGGTTCCCGGTGAGCCGCCGTTGCCGCCGGCGCCGCCGCCGCCACCACCGCCACCGGACGCGCTGGCGGACTTGCCACCGCCACCGCCGCCACCACCGCTGCCCGGGGACCCGCCGGTGCCGGCGCTTCCGTTGGTCGGGTTGAACGTTGCTGCAGCAGTCGTGGCCGGGTTGTTCAAGCCAGCCTGTCCAGACGACCCGGCGGCACCGCCCCCGCCGGCGCCGCCGGCCCCCGGCAGTCCGCCGCAGCCGAACAGCGATCCGCAGCCGCCGCTGCCGCCGCCACCGGGGGCCGGCCCGGAACCGTTCGACCCACCTTCGGCGCCGCCGCCGTAGTTGCCGCCAGTGCCGCCACGTCCGCCGTCGAAGGTGCCGTCGCCGCCACCGCCACCGCCGCCGGGGCAGGACGGACCGCAGGCGTCACCACCTCGGGAACCGCCGCCACCGCCGTTCGCCTGGCCTGGTCCGCCGGGGGCGTTCACGCCGGCGACGCCGGGCTGAGCGGCGACATCGGACAACGTCACACTGACCACGGAGTTGGACAACGACCGGATGCCGTACGCACTCCGTCCGGCGCCCACCGTCGTGCCACTGTTGACGCTCGCGTTCACGACGTTGGCCTGGGAGCCACCGCTGACGAGGATGCCAGTGGCGTTGGGTCCGATGCCACCGGACACGGTGGTTCGGGGGGCGTCGATGTCCCCGATGCTCACCGCCGAGGAACCACCGGTCACGGCCACTCCGACGGCGTCCACTCCGTTGCTGTTGCCGCCGAGGATTCCGACCCCGGCGATCGAGGCGTCGGTGACCCCGGCGAAGGTGACCACCGCACCGGGGGCCGTGCCGGCGATCGAGGTGCTCGCGCCGCCGGCGAAGTCGGAGAAGTCGTTCTTCCAACCACCGGAGATGCTGACTCCGCTCGCCACCGAGAGCGTCTCGTTGAAGATTCCGGTCGCCACCCGGATCGTCCGGATGTTCTGCGTGGCGAGTGCGTTGGTCTGCGCCTCGGAGATGGAGGCGCACGGGTTGAGGATCGGTCCGCAAGTAGCGGGTGATCCGGTTCCGCCTCCGACCCGCACGTAGTACTTGGGGTTGGGGTCGACGTTGACGGTCACGACGATCGGCGCGGAGGTGGATGAGCCGAGCGAGTTCGTGAGGGTGAGCCTGGCGGTGTAGGTGCCGGGGTTCAGGTACAGGTGCGACGGGTTGGGAGTGGCGTCGGGGCTGCTGCCGTCGCCGAAGTTCCACTGGTAGGTGAGCCCGGTCCCGGTTCCGGGGAGCGAGCCGCTGGAGTCGAACTGGACCGTGAGGGGTGCGTCGCCGATGGTCGGCGACCCGCTGGCGATCGCCGTCGGGCGACCGACGGGTGCCGTCGTCGTGGTGGTGGTCGGCCCGGGCGGGGTGGGTGGCACGCAGCCGACGGCCACGAAGGCCACGGTCGCAGTGACAGCAAGAACGACTCGACGAGCGTGCATGGGGACTCCCTCCCGAGGAACACCAACAGCCGATCAGACTGTGGCCGAGGTCCGTCGGCTGTGTCAACCATCACGGGGACCCCTGTACGCGGGTCGACCGCACCCGAGGGTGCGGTCGACCGAGCGTGCTGGACCCCAGGTGGGGGCCGATCAGTTGGTGATGGTGCCGTTGTCCCAGATCCGGACCAGGACACCGGAGGGGCCGTTGGTCCCCGCCGGGCCGGAGTTGCCGCCACCGGCGCTCGCTCCGTCGGCGCCGCCGCCGCAGCCGCCGATCAGGGCGCAGTTCCCACGGACGCCTCCGACGCCGCCGCTCGCACCCAGCGAGAAGGCACCGCCGCTGCCGCCCTGTGCCGGGATGGCCGGCCGGGACATCTGGGTGTCGGTCACCGTGACGGTGCCCACGCCGACGTGGAAGACGGCGATCGAGTGGCCGCCGGCTCCGCCACCGGCACCGCCACCGCCGCCGCCG
>CAINRS010000076.1 GCA_903852755.1 uncultured Actinomycetes bacterium
AACCTTCTGATCCGTAGTCAGATGCTCTATCCAATTGAGCTACGAGCGCTGGTGGACGGCCGATCCTAGAGCCGGGCGACGTCGCCGACCAACGGCGCCCGTCCGGTCGGAGCTGCGACACCGGCCCCGGACGCGACCCGGCCGGACCCCGGAGGGTCCGGCCGAGGCGGGGGGTCGCCGGTCGGGCAGCCGACCGGCGGCGGGATCAGACCCGACGGGAGCAGACCGGCCAGTGCTGCGGTCCGCCCGTCGCCCACAGGGCACGGGTCATCTTGTCCTGGTGCATCGGGATCGCCCGGGCCGGATCGACACCGACGAGTTCCGGGTAGTGGTCACGGGCCACGTAGTTCCAGGTCGACTGCGAGAACTGGTAGGCGCCCCGGTACAGGCCGGTCGAGCTCACGACGTCGTAGCGTCCGTTGGACTCGCACTCACGCAACCGGGCCAGGCCGGCGTCGCTGATGGCGTCCGGGAACTTGTCCGAGGCCTTCTCGGTCTCGTACCACTTGACGAAGGCGGCCTGCTCCTCGGGGGTGCATGCGCCGAGCACGAAGGCGGCGCCGAGACCGAGTGCAACGCACAGTGCGGTGATCCGTCGAGACATGGTGTCCTCCGGCCGGTCCGCCCCGCTGGGGTTCGGGGTGGGCGGGATCCGACGGTTGGGAACTCCCCCGAACGCTTCAGTGACATTTCTAGGTCATTTCGTCACACAAATGCAACACAGAGGCCGGGTCGTCGGTCACAGCGGCCCCGATCTGCGCCGATTCGGGCATCCGACCGGGCATCCGTCCGGGGATCCGATCAGGAGTCCGGGTGGTCGTCGGGGGCGATCGCTGACCGTCCCCCGACGACACCTCGGAGCGGAGAGGGTGGGATTCGAACCCACGGTGAGGTTGCCCCCACACCTCCTTAGCAGGGAGGCCCGTTCGACCTGACTCCGGCACCTCTCCGGGTGCGGTCACTGTAGTGGGCGGCCCCGGACCCGTCACCAGTGACCGGGCACCGTGCCCCGGTCCGGCGGTCGGGTCGCTGAGCGGTCCGGGCGGAACGGCCATCCGTCACAGCCCGTTGCGTCCGACCGGGCGGTCGGTAGCGTGAGCACGAGGGACGACCAGAGGCGACCGAGGACGACACGGAGGTGTCGACGTGGGAGGATCGTTCGATCGATCAGGCCTGGAGGTCCTCTCCGAGGCGGAGTGCTGGCGGTTCCTCGAGTCGCACCACATCGGTCGGCTCGCCGTGTCCATCGCCGGGCAACCCGAGGTGTTCCCGATCAACTACGTGGTCGACGACCGCACGATCGTGTTCCTCACCGCCGAGGGCACCAAGCTGGCGGCTGCGCTGCTCGGCCGGGCCGTGGCCATGGAGATCGACGCCGCCGACCCCATGTTCCACACCGGCTGGTCGGTCGTCGTGCGCGCCCACGCCGAGGAGATCGAGCGGCTCGAGGAACTGATGGCGGCCCAGGAGCTCCCGCTCCGGCCGTGGGGTCCGGGGGACAAGCGACGCTACGTCCGGCTGGTTCCGACGGCAGTCACGGGCCGGCGCATCGTCGGCGCGGGTGTGACCGGCCGGGCGACGGCGTGAGGCGGGTCCACGGCGTGAGGCGGCCGACGGTCGGCTGAGGGAGCGTCCGGCGGCCTGATCGGCCAGACTGCTGCAGTGTCGTCCCTGCTCGCCCCGGCGTCGCTCGGGCCGCTGACCCTGCGCAACCGGACCGTCAAGGCCGCCACGTTCGAGGGCCGCACGCCCGGTGGCGTGGTCACCGACGACCTGGTGGAGTTCCACCGTCGTGTGGCGGCCGGCGGCGTGGCGATGACGACGGTCGCCTACCTTGCGGTCGCTCCCGAGGGGCGGACGGACGCCGGGTGCCTGGTGCTCGACGAGCGCACCGAGGTGGCGCTGCGTCGACTCACCGACGCCGTCCACGCCGAGGGTGCGCTCGCCGCTGCACAGCTGGGCCACGCCGGACCGGTGGCCAACGCAGCGTCGAACGGTGTGCCGGCGTTCGCACCGGGCCGGATGTTCAACCCGCTCGGCCTGCGCCGGACCCGCGCGGCGACGACGGCGGACCTCGAGCGCATCATCGGGGACTACCGGACTGCGGCGATCAGGGCCACCCGGGCGGGTTTCGACTCCCTCGAGGTGCACCTCGGCCACAACTACCTCCCGAGTGCCTTCCTGTCACCGGCGTTCAACCGTCGCACCGACGAGTGGGGCGGGTCGCTCGAGGGCCGGGCCCGTCTCGCCCGCCGGATCGTCGAGGCGGTCCGCAGCGGTGCTGGCGACCACGTGGCGGTCACGGCCAAGTTGAACATGGTCGACGGGGTCCGGACCGGGCTCCAGCTCGACGACAGCCTCCAGGTGGGGAGGTGGCTCCAGGACGACGGTCACCTCGACGCGCTCGAGCTCACCGGCGGCAGTTCGCTCGCCAACCCGATGTACCTGTTCAAGGGCGCGGCGCCCCTGCGGGAGTTCCGCCAGACGCTCCCGTGGTACCTGCGGGGAGGGTTCCGGCTGGTCGGCAGCCGGTTCCTGCGCAGCTACCCCTACTCCGAGGCGTACTTCCTGCCGATGGCGCGGCGGTTCCGTGGGGAGCTGACGCTGCCACTCGTACTGCTCGGTGGGATCAGTGAGCGCGCGACGGCGGAGTCGGCGATCGACGAGGGGTTCGACTTCGTCGCCATGGGGCGGGCCCTGCTCCACGATCCGGACCTGGTCAACGGGTGGGTCGACGGCACGGCGGACGTGTCGGGATGTGTCCACTGCAACCGCTGCATGCCGACCATCTACACCGGCACGCGCTGTCCGCTGGTCGACCCGCGCCCGGGTGACCGGCCGGTGGTGGTCGGGGCGTGAGCGCGTCGGGTCTCCCCCGGGTCGACGGCGCCACGGCGTCCGCCGACGACGTCGCCCGGGAGGTGCTCGACCACGGGGTCTGCGTGGTCGAACGGCTGGTCGACGAGGACACCTGCGACGCCGTCCTGGCCGAACTGCAGCCCTACCTCGACGCGGTGCGCACGGGCGCCGACGACTTCGAGGGCCGCAACACCCGGAGGGTCGGCGCCATCCTGGGCCGGTCGCCGACGGCGGTCGGCCTGGTGGCCCACGACCTGGTCCTCGACACGGTCGGCCTGGTGCTCGGACCCGACGCGTCGACGTTCCAGCTGCACCTGACCCAGGCGATCGCGATCGGTCCGGACTCGCCGGCGCAGGGGCTCCACCGTGACCAGTGGTGCTTCGATTTCCACCCGTTCCCGACCGACCTGGTGGTCGAGGTGTCCACCATCTGGGCGCTGACCGAGTTCACCGAGCGGACCGGTGCCACCCGGGTCGTGCCCGGGAGCCACCGTCTCGCCGAGGTGACGGCCACCGACGACGACGCCCTGTCGGCCGAGATGCCCCGGGGTTCGGTCGTCCTCTACACCGGCGCAACCGTCCATGGCGGCGGCGCCAACCGCAGCGACGGGACCCGTGTCGGACTGAACGTCGACTACACGCTCGGGTGGTTGCGTCAGGAGGAGAACCAGTACCTGTCGGTCCCGATCGAGGTGGCCCGCACCCTGCCCGAACGGGTCCAGCGGCTCATGGGCTACTCCATGGGGAGCTACGCGCTCGGGTACGTCGGCGACCTGCGCGACCCGATCAGCGTCCTGCGACCGGACCGGGGTTCGGCAGGGTTCGCCGTCGACTGAGTCTCGACGGTCACGTCGGAGCTGCAGGTCCCGGTCACGTGAACGTCAGGGCAGGTCGTCGAGCTCCAGCGTGATCGTGCCGCCGTCGTAGTTCGCCGACGGGACGACCAGGATCCGGTGGGTGCCCGACTCGGTGAGCGTGTAGGTCGTCCACGGATCCGACACGTACGGCGGTTCTGGGTCACGAACGCCGACGACGGTCAGACCGCTCGGCGATGAGACGACGACGGCCGGCTTGACGCCTGGTGGGTCGAGCGTCCGGACTCGGACCTGGGTTCCGGCGGGAGCGGTGTAGGTGGCGCTGAAGGACTGCCCGGGCACCCGGCCGACCGCCGGCCACGAGCCCTCGCCGAGCGTCCCCAGATCGAGGTCACCGCTCAGCCAGACCGTGGTCCCAGCGGCCCCGAAGTTCGCGTCGCCCGTCAGTGCCACCACGTACGTCCCGGCAGTCGGCAACACGTACCGGGTGCGTTCGCCGCCCGGGAACGGAGCGTCGCCCGGCAGGCGGAGCTCGATCGAGTACGCGGAGTTCGACGTGCCGACACCCAGCACCTCGCCGGCGGTGCCCGGGTAGCGCAGGTCGACGTGCTGTCCGGGCAGCAGCTCGGGGACCGCCGTGGCCCCGGGGCCGGCGAGGATCGCAGGCAGGTCCTGGCTGATCACGGCGCCGGACCGTTCGACCACCAGTCGGTACGGGCCGTCCACGGGCAGGGTGACCTGGGCGCTGCGGAGCCCGTTGTTGGTGACCTCCCCATCCCCTGGCCCGAGGATCCGCTCCACTCCGTACCGGTTGAGCCGCTCGCCGGCGGTACCGGTGTAGACGTAGGTGACCTCTTGCCCGATGATCACCGAACCGAGTCGGCCGAGCCCGGTGGATCCACGGTCCTCGTCCCGGCTCACAGCGAGCGTGTACCGCCGGACCCCGGTGTCGCCGTCCGGGTAGCGGAGCCGGATCGAGTAGCGGCCGGTCACCGGGAGGACGAAGCGCTTGGTGTAGCTCCCGCGCAGCTCGGACACCGGAACGGTGGAGCCATCCGGTGCCACCAGCGTCAACGACGGGGTGGAGGTCTCGCCCGTCCGCGTATCGGTGAAGTACAGGTTCAGGTCCTGGCCCGCCACGCCGTCGTAGCCGTAGGTCACCGGCGAGATGATCGAGTACTCGCCGTCGTAGTACCCCTGCGTGACGACGGTCCCGCCGGACGGTGCGGCGCACGCCGGGAGCAGCAGCACGACCAGTGCAGTGACGATTCCGGTTGCCAGCGCACGCCCTCGGCGAGTGGGTTGCTGCACGTCGACCTCTCTCCCGGTGCGTCGTCCCGACCGATCGGGACGCGGAACACCGTACGCAATGGTAGTTGCGATCATCTCGATGTGCATCGGTCCGGCGGCCCGGGGATGTACTCCGTACGACCCGGCAGTTCGGGGTGGTCGGGAACCTCAGGGTTCGGCGGTGTGCACGACCACGCCCTCGATCCAGGTCGAGCTGACCCGGAACGGCGCCGAGCCATCGGTCGTGGGGTCGAGTACCGCCAGGTCGGCCCGGAGTCCGGGCCGCAGCGAGCCCCGCTCGTGCTCCTGGCCGCCGGCGTGGGCGGCGCCTGCGGTGTAGGCGTGCAGCCAGTCGTCGATCGGGATCGACTCGCCCGGACCGATCGGGACGCCGTCGCCGGTCGTCCGACGGGCACCGAGCCACGCGCACTGCAGCGGGTCGACGGGTCCGCACGGATCGTCCGAGGACCCGGCGATCGGGACGCCGGCGTCGGCGAGCGTGGCGAACGGCAGCCAGGTGGCGTCGTCGGGCTCGAAGCCCGCCGTGCTGCGGCCGACGTGCTCGACGAACCCGGGTTGGACGACACCGACTGCGCCGAGTGCGGCGGCGCGACGGGCCAGCGCGGCCGAGGCGAGTCCGGCGTGCTCGATACGGAACCGGTGGTCACCGTCCGGCACGCGTCGCGACGCCGCAGTCCACGCGTCGAGTGCCGAGGCGATCCCGGCGTTGCCCATGGCGTGCACCGCCACCCGGAAACCCCGCTCGGTCGCGGCCACCACGGTGTCGTGGAGGTCGTCGAACAGCTCACCGAACACCACGTGGTGTCCGTGGTGGTGGACGTCGACCGCCGGCGCCACTCCGCCGTCGGCGAAGCACTTGACCGGCCCGACCCGGAGCCACTCGTCTCCCTCGCCCGTCACCGGGCCCTCGAGTCGGCCGGTCAGGTCGTTGGACAGGAACGGCACCGCTGCCGGCATGACGAGCACCGACACCGGGAGCGCACGTCGGGCGGCCAGCGCCCGGTAGCGGTCCTCGGTCGCCGGGTCGACGGCGGCGTCGTGGACAGCGGTGATCCCGTGGCGGTGCAGCGCCCGGGCGCGGGCGACGAGCAGCTCGTCGAAGCGTTCCGGGGCGGTGCACGACTCGACCGACACCGCGTGCGCCCGACCGAACGCCCGCTCGGTCAGCAACCCGGTGGCCTGCCCGTCAGCGGCGCGGTCGACACCGTGCTCGTCGCCGCTGGACCGACCGATGCCCAGACGATCGAGGCCGGCGGAGTTGACGACCGCCTGGTGGAACGTGTGGTGCACCACGATCGTCGGTCGGTCCCCGGTCGCCTCGTCGAGCGTGCGCCGGGTCGGCCGCACCCCGGTGGTGCTCTCGTCCCACCGGCACGCCCGGAGCCACTCGACGTGTGGCCGTCGTCGGCCCAGTTCCTGCAGGCCGTCGGCCAGGCCGGCGTCGTCGAGTCCCCGGCAGTCGAGCCACTCGGCCTCGAGCGCGGTGACCGACAGGTGGCAGTGCGCGTCGATGAATCCCGGCACGAGTGTGCGCCCGTCCAGCTCGACGACCGATGCGCCCTGCGCGACGGCGGCGTCGGCCAGGGCGCGTTCGCCCACCGCCTCGATGCGGCCGCCGGAGACGACGAGGGCCTCGACGGTGCCCGCTGCGGTCATCGTCAGGATCGGACCCCCGCGGAACGCCGTCCTGGCCGCAGCGGCGGGCCGGGCCGGGCTGCTGCGTTCCGCTGCGGAGGTCACCGGAAGTCGAACGCGACCTTGATGGCGTCCCGGTCGCCCTGGTCGATGATCGTCCGGAACGCGTCGCGCCAGTCGTCGAGCCGGAACGTGTGGGTCAGCATGCCGGTCAGGTCGATCCGGCCGTCACGCACCAGGTCGAGGTAGTGCTCGATGGCGTGCTGGCGGATCCCCTCGACCTCCTCGACCCCGAAGGCGTTCGAGCCGATCAGCTGCAGCTCCTTGAAGTACCACGGGGTCCACTCGAACCGTGCCGGTGAGGCCACACCCAGTTGGATGAGCCTGCCTCCGTGACCCAGGACCCGCAGGCCGACCTCGACCGTCTCCGGGTAGCCGACCGTGTCGTACACGCAGTCGATGTGACTCGGGTACGCGATCGGCAACCCCTCCCACGGCGAACGCAGCGTGGCGCCGCACCAGTCGGCGAGCGCCTCGATGAGCGCGTCGCGCGGCTCGGGGGTGAACACGGTGGCGCCGAGCTTCGCGGCGAGCGTGGCCTGGGCGGGCCACCGGGCGACGGTCGCCACCTCGACGTCGGGGTGGAGCGCCCGCAGGATCGCCGTCGCCGTCGTGCCGAGCGCCCCGGCGCCGTAGACGACGACCCGACCACCTGGGGGCGGGGGGTTGCGGGTGATGGCGTGCAGCGACACCGAGAACGGGTCGGCGAGGACGGCGACCTCGTCGGGGACGTCGTCGGGCACGGGGAACGACATGAGCCGGTGGGCGGGCAGCAGGTCGGCGAATCCGCCGGTGGCGTCCGAGGAGTTCCCCGTGTGGATGCCCGGTGCCAGTCGGCCGTCGAGGAACCCCCAGCACGCGCTGTAGTTGCCGGTCGCGCACTCGGGGCACGGCGGCTCGATGCCGCGGGGCGCGCACGACAGCCACGGGTTGAGCACCACCCGCTGGCCGACGGGCAGGTCGAACGCCGGACCGGCGTCGACCACCTCGGCGACGACCTCGTGGCCGAGCACCTGCGGGAACGAGATGAACGCTGTCATGGGGTTGTCGCCGGCGTCGTCGAAGTCCATGAGGACCTGCTTGGAGTCCGAACCGCAGATGCCGCAGATCCGGGTGCGCAGGACGGCCCAGTCGTCGCCGAGCAGCTCCGGGTCGGGGATCTCCTCGACCTTCATGGGGGTGGTCGCGAGGTGCTGGACCAGACGTGGGGCGTCCGGTGGTGGTGCCGGCACCTCCCCGGGGTCGGTCATGAACACGAGCGCTCGCATCAGCGGTCCTCCCTGGTCGCGGGACGGTTCACATGAGCCCGAGCTGCGACAGCAGCACGGCTGCCGTCAGGTCGCCGTCGATGCTGAGCCGCTGCGTCGAGAACGCCTCGGCGCCGTCGAGTTCGCCGTTGGCCATGCGGACGTAGTCCTCGGCGCTCGCGTTGATGGTGACGGTCGGCTCCACGGCCGGGCCGTCAGCCGGACCGCTCAGGTCCATGGCTCCGTCGTGGATGGTCACTGTCCACGTGCCACCGCCATCCCCCGACAGGGCGAACGCGACGACCAGGTCGGCGTCCGCAGCACGCTCCGCATCGAAGCGCCCGACCATGGAGTCGAACACCTCCTGGGCCGATCCGTACCGGTGGCTGAACCTGCTGGCCCGGGACCGCTCACCGGGCAGGAGCTGACGTTCCATCTCAGTGATGGACTCCTCGAGGATCGACACCATCTGGTCCACGCACTCGCGGTCGATGCTGAGCGGTGGAGCCAGACCGACGGTCTCGATGCCCATCGCCCGGCAGTACAGGCCTCGCTCCCAGGCCTCGAGCTCGACGGTGGTGCACGCCGTGTGCGGGTGGGTGAAGCCCCGCTTGCTGTCGCGGTCGGCGACGAACTCGATGCCGGCCATGAGGCCCAGACCGCGGATCTCGCCGACCGTCTCGAAGCCGCCGAGTCGTTCGTGGAGCTGTTCGTGCAGGTACGCGCCCACCTCGGCGGCGTTGGCGACCAGGCCGTCGCGCTCGATGATGTCGAGGTTGGCGAGCGCAGCGGCGCAGGCCGCCGGGTGGCCGCTGTAGGTGAACCCGTGACTGAACGGCATCTGGTTGGGCAGGCCGTCGGCGATCGTGTCCCACACGTGGTCGGCGACGACCGACCCGCCGAGCGGCTGGTAGCCACTGGTGAGCCCCTTGGCGAGCGTCACCAGGTCGGGCCGGATGCCGCCCCAGTGCTCGTGGCCGAACATCCGACCGGTGCGGCCGAACCCGGTCACGACCTCGTCGGCGATCAGCAGGATGCCGTGCCGGTCGCAGATCTCACGGATGCGTGGGAAGTAGTCGTCCGGCGGTGGGATGATCCCGCCGGCACCGATGACCGGCTCGGCGATGAACGCGCCGATCGATTCGGCGCCGACCGCGTCGACGAGCTGTTCGAGCGAGGACGCGCACGCCACACCGCAGTCGGGGTAGGTGAGTCCGAGCTCGCACTTGTAGCAGTAGGGCGCGGCGACGTGCTGGAAGCCCTCGGCGTTGGGTCCGAAGTTCCAGTGCATCGGGAGGATGCCCGTCGCCGACATCGTGGCGATCGTCAGGCCGTGGTAGCCGTGGTGCCGGGCGACGATCGTGCGCCGGTCCTCGCCGCGGAGCGACCAGTAGAGGCGGACCATCTTGAAGTTGGTCTCGTTGGCCTCGGACCCGCCCGAGGAGAACATCACGTGGTTGAGGCCGTACGCCGGGTCGAACATCCCGGCGAGCCGTTCGGCGAGCTCGATGGCCCGCGGGTGCGACTGGCCGTGGAAGGTCGTGAAGTAGTCGAGCTCCTCGAGCTGGCGGGTGACCGCCTGGATGATCTCGGGTCGGGCGTGGCCCACGGCCACGCACCACAGGCCGGCGAAGCCGTCGATGATCCGTCGTCCGCGGTCGTCGGTGACCCACCAGCCGTCCGCCTCGGTCACGATCCGAGGTCCCCGCTCGGTCATCTCGCGGGGTTCGGTCACCGGGTGGATCAGGTGGGCGGCGTCCCGGGCCGCCAGACCTTGGAGCTCGACGGGTGTGCCGGTGGGTGGTGGGTTCACGCTGGTGCCTCCTGTGGGGTGACGGTCCGGGCGGTCGTCGGGGTGGGCCGGAGCGCACCGACGAGTCGTTCGATCACGGCGACCGCTTCGGCGCGCCGGCCGGTGCGGAGCACGAACAGCGTCGCCTCGGCCCAGGCGCCGGTGAGGATCCGGGCCGTCGCGTCGGGGTCGAGCGGGGCCAGTTCGCCCCGGTCGACCGCCTGCTCGAGCACCGAGCGCACCAGATCGACGGCGGCCTCGTGATCGGTCCGGCCACCCTCGTCGAGCGCCGGGATGACCCAGGCGTCGCGTAGGAAGAATCGGGCCTCGCCCAGGTCGCCGACGGCGGCCAGCCACGTCTGGAACGCCCGGGACATGTCGTCGACCAGGTCGCCGCCGGGTACGAACGCGGCGGCGGCGACGGCGCTCATCCGTTCGTAGAGCTGGTGCTGCAGCTCCCGGCCCAGGTCGTCCTTGTCGGAGAACCAGTGGTAGACGGCGCCCTTGGTGACGCCGGCGGCGGCGGCGATCTCCTCGACCGTCACCGACTGGTAGCCGCGGGCCGCGAACTCTCGCAGTGCCGCGGCCAGGATCTCCTCCCGGGTCTGCTGCCCCCGTGGTGTCCGCGCCACCCGACCTCCCGACGCTCCGCCCCCCGACGTGGTGTCTGGTGAGCATACGCAGCGTACGGAGCGACGTCCACGGACGGGCCGTGTCGAAGTCGTGCGGCCCGGGCTGATCGTCGGATGAGCGGAGGGAGTGGGATTCGAACCCACGGGACCCGTGAGGGCCCAACGGTTTTCAAGACCGTCGCATTCGTCCGCTCTGCCATCCCTCCTGGGTCGTCGGGGTCGCTGACGACGGGACCAGTGTGCGTCAGGGAGCGGGGGCCGTGCTCCCCACGCCGCCGGTGCGGCACCCGAGGTACGCGACCACACCGGGCTGACCGGCCGTCTCCGGCGGGACCCAGTCGCCGACCTCGACCCAGGCGAACACCCCGTCGGCCTCGCACACCCCCCAGAACGCGAACGGCATGGTGGCCCGGTCTCCGGCGGCGTCGAGTTCGACGGTACCGCTGACACCCTGGTGACCGCTGGCCGCAGTGGCGAACGCCTCACGCAGCGGGGTCCCCGATGCAGTGACTCCGGCCTGCTGGAGCGCGGCGAGGACGATGACCAGGGCGTCGTAGGCGCCGTAGGCGAGCGGGTCCCCGTCGGGGACGGCCCGCTGGAGCGGCTCCGGCGGTGCGACGGCGTCGTCGCCCACGGTCGGCAGTGGACTCGGGTACCCGAGCGCCGGGCCGGCGGCGAACTGGGCGGCGGTCGCGTTCTCGATCAGCGCGTCCGATCGGGCCGAGCCGTCACCGCCGTAGAACGGCACGTTCTCGAGGGCCTGGATGGTGGATGCGGCGGCGAGGATGTCGGCGACCTCCTCGAACCCGGCGAGGTAGACGACCGACTCCTCCTCGCCGCCACCGCTCACGGCCTCGGCGATCTGCTGGGCGACCTGCGCGGCGTCTGCTCCCTCGGCCGGGTAGACGGGCCCCTCGACCACCGTGGCACCCCGTGCCTGGACGGTCGCCGTCACGGCCGAGGCGAGCCCGGCGTTGCCGGCGTCGTCCCGGTGCGACACCACGACGCGCCGCGGTCCCGGGTTGACCGTGATGAGGTCGCCGGCGGCCACCCCCTCGACCTGGTCCGTCGGGACCATCCGGTACAGGGCGTCGCCGGGGATGGCGAGCGTCGAGGCGGTGCTGCCCTGGCTCACCAGCAGCATGCCGTTGGCGTCGGCGAAGTCGATCACGGCTGCGGCCTCGGACGAGGTCTGCGGGCCGATCACTGCGGTGACGCCGAGCTCGTGCAGGCTCTGGAGCTCCTTCAGCGCCGTCTCCGGGTCGCTTCCGGTGTCGCGGACGTCGAGGGTCACGGCGAACCCCTGCGCAGATGCCTCGATGAGCGCCGCCTCGAGCGCCGAGCGGGACTGGGTGCCGAGCGTGGACCCCGGGCCCGTCAGGTCGAGCAGGGCGCCGATGGTCACCGGCTGCAGTGGCTCGGCCGAGCTCGGCGCCGTGGTTGCGGTGGACTCCTCGCTGCTGCAGGCCCCGGTCAGCAGCACAGCAGCGGTGGCGACCAGGAGCAGGGCGGTCCGGGTGACGGACGTGGTTCGGTGCATGCGCGAAGCATACGGCCGCAGGCCGCTGCCACCGCGGTGTGGGTGGGTCTGCGACCCGCCCTGTCTCCGGTCCCCGTCTCCCGGCCCCGACTACGGGGAGGTGACCACCGGGGTCGGGAGCGGACTGTTGACCGGAAAGCCGAGCTGCCCGGAGAGGTTGTCACCCCAGCAGCGGGCCTGTCCGCCGGTGACGAGCGCACACGTGTGGAATGCCCCGGCTGCGAGTTGGGTCGCGCCGGAGAGGCTGGTGACCGCCACCGGTGTCGGCGAGATGCCGCCGGTGGTGTTGTTGCCGAGCTGCCCGGAGGAGTTGTTCCCCCAGCAGCGGGCCTGGCCGCCGGCGACGAGCGCACACGTGTGGGATCCTCCGGCGGTGAGTTGGGTGGCGCCGGAGAGGCCGGTGACCGCCACCGGTGTCGACGAGTCGGTAGTGGTGCCGTTGCCGAGCTGCCCGGAGAAGTTGTTCCCCCAGCAGCGGGCCTGGCCGCCGGTGACGAGCGCACACGTGTATCTCCCACCGGCGGTGAGTTGGGTGGCGCCGGACAGGCCGGTGACCGCCACCGGTGTCGACGAGTCGGTGGTGGTGTTGTTGCCGAGCTGCCCGGAGAAGTTGTTCCCCCAGCAGCGGGCCTGGCCGCCGGCGACGAGCGCACAC
>CAINRS010000077.1 GCA_903852755.1 uncultured Actinomycetes bacterium
GGCCCGGCTCAGCACCTGGGAGTTCGCCGAGTGGACCGCCCAGGTGCTCCGTCGGGCGGCCAGTCGTGGGATCGACGACCCCCTGCCCGAGGGGATCCGCACGCGGCTCGGACTGGTGCACCGGGGCGTGGCGCTCGCCGACATCCACCACCCGGAGGACCTCCACGTGGTCCGCTCGGCCCGAGACCGTCTGGTGTTCGACGAGCTCCTGCGGATCCAGCTCGTCCTCGTCCGCCACCAGCGCGAGCTGGCCCACAACTCCTCGGGGATCCCCCACCGGGTCGGAGCGACCGACGTCCCGGTCCCGGGCCTGGTCGCCGGGTTCCTCGAGGGCCTGCCCTACGAGCTCACCGGAGCGCAGCGGCGGGTGGTCGACGAGATCCTCGCCGACCTCGCACGGCCCGTCCCCATGCACCGGCTGCTCCAGGGTGACGTGGGAGCGGGCAAGACGGTGGTGGCGCTCGCCGCGATGCTCGCCGCCGTGGAGGGCGGTCACCAGGCGGCACTCATGGCGCCCACCGAGGTGCTCGCCGAGCAGCACGCCGCAGGGATGCGGTCGCTGCTCGCCGGTGCGATGCGTCGCGACGAGTCCACGCTGCTCGGCGAACGGCCCGTGGAGGTCGCCCTGCTGACCGGTCGGACCCCCGCAGCGGCCCGGCGTCGGATCCTCGACGGCCTCAGGTCCGGTGCGGTGCCCCTCGTGGTCGGCACCCACGCACTGATCGCCGACGGTGTGGAGTTCGACTCGCTCGGCGTGGTGGTCGTCGACGAACAGCACCGCTTCGGTGTGGAGCAGCGGGCGGCCCTGCGGACGGCGTCCCCCGACGACGCCGTCCCCGACGTGCTCGTCATGACCGCCACCCCGATCCCGCGCACGGCGGCGATGACCGTGTACGGGGACCTCGACCTCTCGGTGCTCGACGAGCTCCCTCCCGGCCGGACGCCGATCGCCACGTCCTGGGTCGTCGGCGACGACGGGGAGCAGGCGGCCTGGGACGCCGTCCGGGCCGAGGTGGAGGAGGGCCACCGGGCCTACGTCGTGTGTCCACTCGTGGAGGACTCGGCCAAGCTCGAGGCGGCCTCGGCCGAGGCCACCTACGAGCGGCTCGCCGCCGGCCCGCTCGCCGGACTCGACGTGGCCCTGCTCCACGGGCGGATGGCGGCGGACGCGAAGGGTGACGTGGTCGAGTCGTTCCGACGGGGCGACGTGCAGGTGCTCGTCGCGACGACCGTGATCGAGGTCGGTGTCGACGTGCCCGAGGCGACCGTGATGGTGGTGCTCGACGCCGACCGGTTCGGCATCGCCCAGCTCCACCAGCTCCGTGGCCGCGTCGGCCGGGGAACGGCTGCGAGCCGGTGCCTCCTCGTGACCTCGGGCGATCCCGGGCCCGAGGCGACCTCGCGCCTCGAGGCGCTGGTGCGCACCCAGGACGGATTCGAGCTCGCCGAGGTCGACCTGGACCTGCGGGGTGAGGGGACCGTGATGGGTGACCGGCAGCGTGGTCGCAGCGACCTGCGGCTCGCCTCGCTGCGGCGCGACCGGGACTGGGTGGTCCGGGCACGGGAGGTCGCCGGGGAGCTGGTCGACGAGCGAGGGCGCGTCACGGTCGTCGGGTTGGCGGAGGAGCTGCGCCTCCTCGACCCCGACGACGAGGCGTTCCTGATGAAGTCGTGACCGCCCACCTCACGGCCGTGTCGCACCGGGCGGGGGACTGAGGTGCGGATCGTGGCGGGAACGGCCCGGGGTCGGCGCCTCGAGGTCCCGCGGGGCAGGGGGGTCCGGCCCACCTCGGACCGGGTCCGGGAGTCGGTGTTCAACGCACTGGGGTCGCTGGGGGTGGTCGAGGGTGCGGTCGTCGTGGACCTGTTCGCGGGCACGGGTGCGCTCGGGCTCGAGGCCCGGTCGCGCGGGGCGGCGTCGGTCCACCTCGTGGAACGGGACCGCAGCGCGCTGGCGGCACTGCGGCGCAACGTCGGGTCCACGGGCCTGACGGACGGGGTCCACGTCGTCGGCGACTCCGTCGAGGGCGCCCTCCGGCCCGGTGGCCCGCTCGAGCGCCTCGACGCCACGCTCGTGCTCGCCGACCCGCCCTACGTGTTCGACGACTGGGCCCGGTTGCTCGACTCGGTGGTCGCCCGGTGGCCGGCGGCGCTGGTCGTGGTGGAGTCGGACCGGGAGCTCGAAGCGCCGGGTGGACCGGGTTCGTCCCCTCGACGTGTGGTCGCGCGTCGCTACGGAACTACGGTGGTGACGTTCATCCACCCCGGGTGAGGGCGACCGACCCGGGTGCGGGCGACCGGCCGGGCAGCACCGGCGGGACCGAGGAGGATCGGAGTGTCCATGCATGGGAGCGCGTCGACGTGACCGTCGTGCTGTACCCGGGGTCGTTCGACCCGATCCACAACGGCCACGTCGAGATCGTCGAGACCGCCTCGAGGCTCTTCGACCGCGTGGTGGTCGCTGCGATGCGCAACCCGCAGAAGGGTGAACCACTCTTCTCGCTCGCCGACCGGCAGGAGCTCATCGAGGCGTCGCTCCACCACCTCGGCAACGTCGAGGTGACCATGTTCTCCTCGCTCGTCGTGGACCTCGCCAGGGAGATCGGCGCCGACTTCATCGTCAAGGGGCTCCGGGCCGTGTCGGACTTCGAGTCCGAACTCCAGATGGCCCAGATGAACCGATCCATCTCCGGGGTCGACACGCTCTTCATCCCGTCGGCCTCGGGGAACTCGTTCCTGGCGTCCCGACTCATCCGCGAGATCGCCAGGTTCGGCGGCGACGTCACCAACATGGTCCCGGGTCCGGTCGCCGAGCGACTCG
Source organism: uncultured Actinomycetes bacterium (assembly GCA_903852755.1). Classification (GTDB taxonomy): domain Bacteria; phylum Actinomycetota; class Acidimicrobiia; order Acidimicrobiales; family Microtrichaceae; genus SXMI01. Next base: position 2,822 of record CAINRS010000077.1, read on the forward strand.
GGGGACTCCCCTCGGCGTGAGTGCCGTCGGCGCCCGTCCGGTGCCGGGTATCGTGACGCTCGCGACGGGCGGTGTGCGAGGTGCGGACCGTCCGCCGCCGGGTCGGCGACGGGGCCGACACGACGTCAGTGGAGCAGGTGAGGTCGGTGACGCCACGATCGGATGACGAGGACGACCGCCGGGGTCCGGGTCCCGACCCGTACCGGATGCCCGAGAGCGAGCAGCTGCTCCGTCGGGTGGTCGAGATCGTCGAGTCCGCCCCGGGACTGCCGATGTCGGCCTCGGTGCGGATCAACAAGGACGAGCTCCTCGAACTGCTCGACGACGCGGTGGCCTCGCTCCCGGAGGAGATCCGCAACGCCCGGTGGTTGCTCAAGGAGCGGGAGGACTTCACGGCGCGGACCAAGCGGGAGGCCGACGAGATCATCGAGGAGGCCCGGCAGCGGGCCGCGGCCATGGTCGACCGGACCGAGTTGGCGCGGGCCGCTGAGGCGCGCGCCCGGCAGATCGTCGATGACGCCGAGGCCGAGGCGCGGCGCATGCGACGCGAGACCGAGGACTTCTGCGACCAGAAGCTCGCGAGCTTCGAGATCGTGCTCGAGAAGATCCGCCAGACGGTGGCCACCGGTCGCGACCGGCTGGCTGCGCCGACCATCGAGGAGGCCGAACTCGCCGACTTCGCCGACCCCGAGTTCGACCGTGATCCCGGCGAGGTCGACGCCGGGGTGTTCGACCAGGACCAGTGACCGCAGCCCGCAGCCGGGTGCTCGTGCCGGTCGCCGAGCTGCGCCGTCGTCCCGGCAACCGCTCCCAGGTGGACCTCGAGGTGCCGGCCGGTGGTCTGTCGACGAGCAGTGCGTCCACTCCCGAGGGAGTCGAGGCACAGGTCCACCTGCACCTCGAGTCGCAGTCGGACGGTGTGACCGTCACCGGAACGGTGGTCGTGCCGTGGGAGGGGTGGTGCCGCAGGTGCCTCGGTGCGTGCGGGGGCGACCTCGAGGCCGAGTTCGCCGAGGTGTTCTCCACCCACCCGGACGGCGTCGACCTGCTCCCGTTCGACGGCGACGCAGTGGACCTCACCGACGCCGTCCACGAGGCCATCGTGCTGGGGCTGCCGCTCGCTCCGCTGTGCCGGCAGGACTGCCCCGGCCCCGAGCCCGGGGCGTTCCCGGTGTCGGTGGAGTCGGGGGACGCATCCGACCGCCGTGACCCCCGCTGGGCCGCCCTCGACGAGCTCCGCTTCGACCCGGGCGAGGAGGGCGGCTAACCTCTCCCTCCGGCCGATCCGACGGCCGAGGGTCCCCGGTGCGGGCCCCCAACCCCGAGAGCTGCCGAGCGAGTCATGGCTGTCCCGAAGAAGAAGACCTCGAAGTCCAAGAGCCGGAGCCGCCGGGCGGCCAACTGGCGACTGGACGCCCCTGCCCGCAGCACCTGCCCGCGCTGCGGGGCGGTGAAGGTCCCGCACCACGTCTGCGGGAACTGCGGCTGGTACCACGGCCGTCAGGCCGTCGAGCTCCCCTGAGCGGACTCCCCGGGGCATCCCCCAGCGTCTCGCCGCCGGTGGCTAGGGTCACACCGGTCCGGTGGAGGTCCGGGGCCGGGAGCGCAGGTCGGCCCACCGGGGTCGGACGTGGTGTCCCGTTCCCTCCGGGATGCTCGGCCGCACCGACGCATCTCGACGACCGTTGAACCCGCAGGAAGGGGGAGGAACCGTGCCCTCCGAGACACACGTGCAGCAAGGACCGGTCTCCCGGGACGAGGTGCTCCGCATCGTCGTCGAGCGGCTCGCCGAGATCATCGAGGTCGATCCGGGGACGATCACCGAGGAGCAGTCCTTCGCCGAGGACCTGCGGGCCGACTCGCTCGCGCTGATCGAGCTGGTCGAGGTGCTCGAGGAGGAGTTCGGAGAGCGGAGCGTCGGTTTCCGCATCGAGGACGAGGACCTCGAGGACCTCGTGACCGTCCGGGATGCCGTTGACTACGTCCACAGCCGACTCTGACCCGGTCGACGGGCCGGTCGGGACCAGCGGTCCTGCGGACCGGCCGTCAGACGACCGGACGCTCGAGGAGCGACTGGGCCACCGGTTCGCCGACGCGGACCTGCTCGAGCTCGCGCTGCGCCACCGGTCCTGGTGCTCCGAGCACGGCGGGGTGCCCTCCAACGAGCGGCTCGAGTTCCTGGGTGATGCGGTGCTCGGGGTGGTCGTCACCGACCACCTCTACCGGGCCGAGCCCCTCCGGCCCGAAGGGGTCCTCGCCCGGTGCCGGGCCGAACTGGTCAACGCCACGGCGCTCGCCGACGTCGCCCGGGGGATCGATCTGGGTGCCTCGCTGCGGCTCGGTCGAGGCGAGGACCTGACGGGCGGTCGGGCCAAGACGTCGATCCTGGCCGATGCACTCGAGGCACTGATCGGCGCCGTGTACCTCGACGGTGGGGTGGCGGCGGCCACGACGGTGATCGAGCAGCTGTTCGGCGGCCGCATCGCCGAGGTGCTCCGGGGCGCAGTCGACTCCGACGCCAAGTCCCGACTCCAGGAGCTCGCCGCACAGGTCGGGGGCGAGCCGCCCCGGTACCGGCTGACCGAGGAGGGGCCGGAGCACGAGAAGCGCTTCACGGCCCAGGTGGAGGTGGCGGGGTGTGCGGGGACGGGCACCGGCCGCACCAAGAAGGAGGCCGAACAGACCGCTGCCCGAGCGGCGGCGGCGCAGTTGCTCGCCCGGCTCGGTGCGCCCGGTGACACAGCCGGGGGCGGCACGCCCGGGGAATCAGCCGGGGGCGGCACGCCCGGCGAGACCGAATCGACCACACCGGTCGACCACTTCACGACCGGAGGCCCGCGTGCCTGAACTGCCCGAGATCGAACTGCTGCGCCGGGACCTCGACCGTGAGGTGAGCGGTCGGAAGGTGAA
>CAINRS010000078.1 GCA_903852755.1 uncultured Actinomycetes bacterium
CGCGGGGTTCGGCGCCGACCACCGACGACTCAGATGGGTGCGCCCGCCGGTTCCCGCAACCTTGCCCACGTAGCTCAGGGGATAGAGCGTCGGTTTCCTAAACCGTGCGTCGCAGGTTCGAATCCTGCCGTGGGCGCCAGTCCTGGCCCGGGATTTCGGCGGTTTTCCGCCGATCCGGGCCGGTCGTCCTGAGGCGCTGGATCCCCGTGTTTCACCGCTGTTCCTCCCTGCTCGCGGTACAGGAGCGGTGTGGGAGGTTCGGTGGCAGTTGGCCGCAATCACCGCCTGAGTCCCCGGCGTCGGGCTTGCGGCTCGCCGGCTGGTCGCTGCACGGACCCTTTCATGGATCCGGTTTTCTGATACGTTCGCATTCGGAGAGCGAAGGAGAAACTGATGTCGAAGTACGTGGTTCGTACGATGCTGGGCTTGCTGCTCGTCGGAGCTGCGATGTTCGCGACGCTCGGGGAAGCCGAGACGAGCGGAACTGGGAGTTCGGCTGGCGACAAGCCAGCAGAGTCGTCGCAGCCAGCGTCAACACAGCAGAACCCCATTCCCTTGGGGACCGACGTCGAGGTCGCCAAGGGGTGGAACCTCAAGGTGAACTCAGCCAACCTCGACGGCAATGCTCTCGCAGCCGAGGCGAACATGTTCAACACTCCGGCGCCTGGGACGCAGTACATACTCGTCAACGTCACCATCACGAACAACTCTGGCGAGCCGGCATCGCCACTGTTCGAGATGAAGCTCTCGGCCCTTCCGCCGTCGGGGGTGGCTGCAGACCCAGCGTTCGTCGCAGAACTGCCCGGACAGCTCGACACCACGGCGCAAATGCAGCCAGGTGCTGCGATGACTGGGGTTATCCCGTTTGAGGTGCCAACCGCAGAGGTCATCGGTACCGTGCTGCTGGGTCAGTCCCAGTTCACGCTCGACGAGAACAAGGATCAGAAGTTCTTCGCCTTGCAGTAGGCGTCCAACCCTGCGTTGATCCACTCAGGCCTGGTGATGCACAGGTGGGTGTCGCCCCGGATTCCCCCCGAGCTCCCGGCGACCTCTTGTTGCACCCGGTCAGCATTGCAGCTCTTGCTGCGGTCATCCTCAATGACCGGCTCCTGAAGACGAACGTTCCGAGCGCGTTCACGGGCAAGCTCTCGGACTTCGCCGGACTCATCTACTTCCCGCTCTTCGTCGTCGCTTCGATCGAGGTCCTTCGCTGGCTGGTGCGACGCCGGCCGTGGGAACTGGGCCCACGGTCAGTGGAGGCTGCCGCGCTTCTCACCGGCGCGGCGTTCATCCTGATCAAGACGTGGTCGCCGGCAGCCGAGCTGTACCGTTCGCGGCTGGGGGTCCTGCTGTGGCCCGCCTACGCGATCGGCTCGCTCGTCCAGGAACGAGCGCTCCCAGGGGTGCGCCGGTTTGGGGTCATTGAGGATCGCTCTGATCTGATCGCGTTGCCAGCGCTGTTCGTCGCTGTCTGGCTTGCCCACAGACTGATGTCGAAGCGGATACACCCCGACCGTTCAATTGTAGGAGAACCAGACGGCGCCGCTTGACTGAGGCCAGTTCGTCGGGATGCGACCGGCCGGGGGAATGAGGGAGCTTCGACTGATCCGCGCCTTGTTCGGGTTGGCTCCTGTCTCGGCCCTGATGCATCGGTGGAACTGAGGCAGGCGGATCGACGTAGGCACAGCTCGGTAGGACAAGGGGATCACCTGGTCGCCGCGCGGACCTGCAGTGGATCGAGCGCCCGATCCTGCACGACGCTTGTACCGACAACCGGGGGCAATCGTGACGAGTCGCTGGGATTTCCGGCCCTCGGCTGCGACTGCCAGATGGGCGGAAGTCAGCCGGTTTTCCGCGCCAGCACTGGGATCTGAGCGTCTGGCAGCGTGCGCGGGTCGTGGTTCCCTCAACCGTGCGTCGCAGGTTCGAATCCTGCCGTGGACGCCCATGTCTGCGCATGATTCGCGACGTGCACCGGTCACTTCGCTGAACGACCTCAGGGGGACGTCTTCGGTGTCGGGGCCTGATCGGTGAACGCCGGGCCGACCTCCAGGGTGATGTCCCACTCGGGTCCGTACCGCTCCTTGAAGACCAGGTAGCGCGACACGAACCCCTGGCTGTGCCCGCCGTTCCACAGGTCGTAGCGGGGATCCGAGTACCGGGCGAAGAACTGTGCGAGCTCTGCCGCCAGTGAGCTGACCGTCGCAGCGTTGGCCGGATCGCCGGCAACGTCGTGCCACTGACCCGGGTCGTCGACCAGGTCGTACAGCACCGGGTCCCCCGTGCCGGACAGGTACTCGGTGTAGAGGTGGGTCGGGGTGCGCACCGACCGGGCGGTCTCGTTCTCGAAGAACGCCCGCTCGGCGGGTTCGTCCAGGTCGCCGCCGGCCAGGAGCGGCTCCAGGCTGCGGCCCGGCGAGTTGGGCACGTCCAGGTGGTCGAGTCCGACGTGGTCGAGCACGGTGGGCAGCACGTCGACGTGCGAGACGATGCGGTCGACCAGCCGACCGGCGGTCACCGTGCCGGGCCGGCGCATGACCAGCGGCACACGGAACGTCACGTCGTGCATGAACGGCGGGTCGGTCCAGATGGGGTGGCCCCACAGCCCGTGCTGGCCGTACGGATTCCCCTGGTCGGTGGTGACGATCACGAGCGTGTCCTCGGCGAGGCCCTCGTCGTCGATCGCGTCGATCACGCGCCCGATCTCGTGGTCGACCAGGGCGTTCTGCGCGGCGATGTTGGCTCGCGTGAGCGGGTCGTTGTGGGAGCGGACCGCCCACCACATGTTGTTGAACGCCGAGGCGAGCGTGTACTCCTCGGCCGGGTCCAGATCGAAGTCGAACGGGACCGCCAACATGGCGACGAGTCGCTCGTCGACTGCGGGAAACGGCTGGAACGTGCGTCCGACGAAGCGTTCCCAGAACGGGTTGCGCTCGTCGGCCCCGACGACCGTCGGTGGCAGGACGTACGGACCGTCGTAGTTCACCTGCAGGAAGAATGGTCGATCACGGTCGCGGTTGCGCACGTAGTCGATCGCCTGGTCGCTGAAGTACGACACGATGTGTTGACCGGTGATGTGTTCGGTCCGGCCGTCGCGGAACACGGTGTTGTCGTAGAAGTCGGTGGTATGCCCCTTGGTGAAGGCCACCCAGTGGTCGAACCCGTTACCGGGGCACCGGTGGTTGCCCAGATGCCACTTGCCGACCATCGCCGTGGCCCAGCCGTGGTCGCGCAGGCTCTGGGCCATGGACCGGAACTCGCGGGTGGTGTCGTAGTCGTCCGGCTTCGGGAGCACGTCGTCGTCGGCCATCGCCAGGTGCACCCCGTGCTGGGATGGCATCAGTCCGGTGAGCAGCGACGCCCGCGACGGGGAGCACAGACCGTTGGTGCAGAAGGCTCGCCAGAACTGCACGCCCTCACGGGCCAGACGATCGATCCGGGGTGTCTCGTGCTCGGTGTTGCCGTAGCACCCGAGCGAGTCGGCGGACTGGTTGTCCGTGACCAGCATCACGACGTTGACCATCAACGGAGTCTGGCACCGACGGGGGTGACACTGCGGGCTGGGGTTGGTGGTGTGCTCCGGTTCAGGAGCGTGCGCTCGGGTGCTTCCGCGGAAGCACGTGGATCACTCGTCGTGGTGTCCGGGTGACCGTCGGCCACCGAGCGTGCGAGCGGGTGCTTCCGCGGAAGCAGGTGGATCACCTCCGGTTGACCAGTCGGTGCGTCCTGCTCGGCCGGCTGTCAGCCGCCGTCGGGTGGCAGTCCCTCGATGGGCGGGACCGGGGGGAGCAGAGTCGGTCGTTCCCGCCGCAGTCGCTCGCAGTCCCAGTCGCCCTCGACGGGGACGAGGACGATGGGGCTGCGGGACAGGTCGGGGTCCTGGATCCACTGCGCCGGAGTCCGGAACACCTCGTTGGTCGTGTCGATCACCAGTTGCTCGGATCCGTCCCGGACGACACCGCGCAGCGATCCGTCGGCCTGCTCGGCGAGGTCGTAGGCGAAGATCTCCCGCCGGGCCAGGTACAGGTCACCCGTGAGCGCGCCCCCGCCGGCGCTGATCGACGCGGTGACGCCGGGGTGACCGTCGCCGTCGGCGTCGACGATGCGGGGATCGGCAGGGTCGGTCGGCAGCGGATCCGTCGCTGGGTTCGCCAGGGCGACCCCGATACCGGTCGGGGTGGCCGGCCGGATGATCCGTGCTCGATCGTCGGTCACGGTGAGTTCGACCTCGACGGGCACGGGAGTGATCGCCCGGGTGGCCGCGTCCGAGAACGTGACGCTGATCGGCTGGTCCGAGCGGTGCTCCGAGAAGCAGAACGAGTCACGTTCGACCAGCCGCCCGCCGACCTGAGTCAGGTCGGAGAAGCCGTAGGAGATGATCTGCGTCCGCATCGTCGAGTCCTGGTAGGCGACGACGTCGAAGTGGGCGTACCGCCCGGCCAGACGTTCGGCTGCGTCGGCGACGGGGTCGGGCGGAGCGGTCGCGGCGTCGGTGGTCGGGTCGGTGACCGTTCCGCATCCGGCAGCCAACAGGCTGCCGGCGAGACCCACGGCCACCGCGATCCGCGCAGGCAGTCGGGTCGCCGTCCGGACGGTCGTCCCCATCTCAGGCCGGGTCGACGAACCGGTCGAGGGTGTCCGACACGGCGAGACCGTCGGGGACGTCCTCCGGACCGATCGCCAGGTCGACCGCACGGTGGAAGTGGTGCACGAGCCGTTCGTGCCAGCCGATCCGGAACGGCCGGGCACCCGGTGACTCGACCGAGCGCTGGATCGCCCCCAGGTTGGCGGTGTCCTGCGCCATGACGGTCTCGAACAGCGTGACCCGCACGGCGTGCTCCTCGGGCATCTCGCCGTCGCCCCAGTCGGGGGCGAACCATTCGAGCACCAGGTCGGCGTGGCCGGTGTCGACCGGCCAGATGCACAGCAGCGGGAACGCACCCGTGTCGAGCGATGCCACCACGTTGGGGAACCATCCGAACGACGTGCTCGTCTCCCGCCACAGTGCACCGACGCTCGGGTTGTCGGCGGCGGGTGAGGGATCCATCACCCCGAGCAGCTCCGGTCGGACCGCCACGCTCAGTCGGCTGTGGCCGTTCGGGAGCATCGCCACCGTGACCGTCGAGTCGTCGTAGAGCAGCGCGGCGTTGTCCGGGTGCACGGTGCGGATGTGGTACACCTCCGAGAACGCGTCAACCACGACCTTCCAGTTGGCGGCGACGTGGTGGTGCTGCCGTGCGATCCACCGGAGCCGGGTTCCGTCCACCTCTCGCATCTGCTCCGTCAGCGGACCCAGGTAGGTCTCGAGGGGCACCGCCGCCGGGTCCTCGTTGACGAAGACGAATCCCTCCCACACCTCGCAACGCACCGGGACGAGCCCGAGTTCCGACTCGTCGAGGTCGACGAAGTTCCGGGAGTCGGGTACCGCCCGCAGCTCACCCGACAGGCCGTAGGACCACGAGTGGTACTGGCAGGTCAGGCGCCGGGCCGTCCCGCACTCGTCCCGGACGACGGGTGCGGCCCGGTGGCGGCAGCTGTTGTAGAAGGCGCGCACGACGTCGTCCTCGCCGCGCACCACGACGATCGGGGAACCCGACCGGTCGGTGGTCAGGTAGCTGCCCTGCTCGGGGAGCTGGGAGAGGTGGCCGGCGTACAACCACGACCGACGCCAGACCCGGTCCCGTTCGAGCGCTGCGAACTCCTGATCGCAGTACCGGCCGCTCGGGATCGGCGGGACCTCGACGGCCCCCTGTGGTGGTCCGGTCCGGTCGCGGTTCGCTGCGAGCTGGGTCCTGATCTCATCCTCGAGTGCGGCGTCCACGCGTCCCCCGTCCCGGTCGCCCGAACGGGCCGACCGACGCGGTGAGTGTAGGGAGGGCGCTGCGGTGCGTCGACGGATCGGCCGGGGTGGTGCGGAATCAGGCCGGCGGGTCGAAGGGGTTCCAGACCTGGTCGCGCACGCCGAGCAGGTCGGGAACCGGAGGGAAGCCCACGGCCCCGGCACGGAGTGCGTCGATCGTGGCCTGATGGTTGTTCGACCGGACGGCGGCTCCGTCCCCGGCCTCCGGATCGACCCACACGGCGACGACGAGCACCAGGTGGACCACCTCGGCTGGATCGATGATCCCGTCGTCGAGCGCGTCGAGCACACCCTCGGCCACCCCCGCCTGGGCGGGCCCCCAGGTGAGCTCGGCGTGGCGCCGCCCGGCTCCGTCGCCGGCGACCGTCGCCTTGGGGACGAACAGGGTGGGCGGTTGGACCGCCAGCCCCGGTTGGGCGACCACCAGGAACGGGGTGTGGCCGACGGTCGGTGTGGCGAGCGCCGTGGTGAACGCTGCGCCGACGGGACCGGACCGGTCGCCGAGCACCGTGTTGACGTGTGCCGCGTCCGCACCCGAACCGGCGAAGCCCTCGCCGACGAGCATCACGTGACCACCGCCGGTGGGGTCACGACGCCGGCTCCCGGGCGGGCTCGCCCCACGGGACGTCCCGGGCGGTGGTCCGGCCGTAGCGGATGAGCTTCAGCAGCTCACTCGAGTCGGTGCCCGCTCGGGTGTCGAACGACAGCAGTCCGACCAGCCGGGATGGTCCCGGCCCGATCGGCGTGACCCGGTGCATGGACCAGCGACCGGCGAAGACGAGCAGGGTCCCGGGCTCGAACCGGAGGCGGACCACCCCCGACTCGTCACCGTCGAGCACCCGACGCACCCCGTCGTGGTCGTCACCGTTCGGGGAGCGCAGTCCACTCGCGACCTCGAAGTGCCCACCGCTGCCGGCGGGCCGGATGGCGAGTGAGGTGACGAAGTCGGACTGGTCGAAGTGCCAGCCGAGCTCGTCGCCCGGCCCCATGTCGGCCACGTTGAGTGACCCGAGCGGGTCGGCGTACGGGTGCAGTTCGTCGACGCCGAGCACCATCCGGATGAAGTCGCGGAGCGCCGGCCACTCGTACAGCTGCCGCAGGGCGTGCGACGGGGGGATGCAGTCGGCGGCGACCGCCCGGAGCGACGACCGCACCACGCGGGTGCGCGGGTCATCGGGATCGAACCCGTCCTCGGGCATGCCGAGGTAGACGGTGTTGGTCACCTCGGAGTGGTGGCCGTCGCCGACGACGTCGTCGCTCTCGGCGGTGATGCGTTCGACCGCCCGGTGGTGCACGAAACCGGGCAGCTCGGCCACGCCGGTGCGTGCGAAGGTCGCGGCGTGCGCCCCGGCGAGCTCCCGGCGCGGTCCGGGCCGGTCGATCGGGTAGCGGTCCAGGTCGACGACGGCCTCCGCCGGGTGCGCGGTCACGTCGTCATCTCCGTCGTGGGCCGGGCGGTCGGGTGACTGGTGACCAGTTGCCTGTTCCACGACGGTCGGGACCTCGTGGGTCGGGCAGTCGTGGCCATCGCGCAGGGGGACGGGGGGCGACCGGTCACGAGCGGATCGTACCCCTGCGCCCCACCCCTCCGAACTTGTACGCCTCGTTGCGCTCAGGCGAACCAGACGTAC